>NZ_JBFULV010000069.1:0-35386 GCF_054049715.1 Rhizobacter sp. P5_C2
ACAAAGCGTCTGACGACCTCAGGCATGGCGCGATATTCGGCTGAGTCGTCAGGGAGTAGCCAGGTGTCAAGAGCGCGTTTTCGACTGCCAATGCGCTCGGCGAAGGCCTCGCGTGTCATGTTCAGACGACGCATGGCGTCTCGGAGAAGGACTTGCTGCGCTCGAATCATGAGTCAGCATTCTATACGCAATGCGTACTTTCAAGTGGCACAGGATGCAAGGCCTGTGGCCGGCCAACTGGAACTCTCCAGCCACCGCACGCCGAGCACAGCGCCAAAGCGCGCATGCGGCCAGTTCCAGTCATTCACGAAGGTCGGCTTCCGAGTGATAGCCTTTCATTCAACTGGACATAGCCCTCAGCACCCCGGCCACCTCACATCACAAGCCTCGAATGCCATCTGGACCAAACGACTACGACTTCGCGATGGGTCTGCTTACTCGCGGTGATGAGCCTCAGCTTGAGGAGCTCGCCCAGCTCTTGCCGGAATTTCCTTCGGGCGTCGATGAGTTACTAGGTCGGCGGTGGATCATCAACGCCATCGACTGTGGCTCGCTGAGATCGATCAGTTGGATTTTGAGCCGCGGAGTAGACCTCTCATTTGAAGATGAGGAGGGTTACACCGTGCTCCACGCTGCTATCGACAGGCGCGGTTCTGAAAGGCACCAGTGCTTGCGGCTGCTGCTTGAGGCAGGAGCGCCGGTTAACGCCCGCGGCATCAACGGTTGGACCCCAGCCCACATGGCTGCGGTCCGTGATGATGTCGAGACGCTGAGGGTTCTTCGAGCATACGGCGCAGATTTCACAATCCGCACGCAGATCGACAACTATGCAACGCCGCTGGAAGAAGCGACGCGCTCAAGAAAGACCGCGGCCGTCGCCTTTCTCAGGGGCAAAGACTGAGCCTTCCGTCGAGCGCCGACTATTTTGGCGGATAGGTTGAACCGTGCGGCGTCGGTGGTTTGCGGCGCGGCAGCCGGTCGGCAACAATCGGCCACAAACTGCCGGTCGTCGGTGACCGCTTTGGAGGTGGCCTGTCGCCGACGATTGGCGGCGTCATGCTGGCTGAGGCAGAGTGCCAAGCAGTACGGACAATCTCTCCTCACCAAGAGCACGTTGACATGCAGTTCTCACGAGTCGGTGAGGCCCGGCCGGTTTCATCGGCTCGAACTTCCTGGCGGGGGAAGAGTTGTGCCAATATCGGCCAGATCTCTTTCACGAGTCGGCAACCCAGACAAGCGGCGATGTCTACCAAGTCAAGTGAAGCGAAGCAGTTTTGGTTTCCCGCCAAGCGCTACGGCTGGGGTTGGGGACTGCCCACCGAATGGCGGGGCTGGACCGTGCTGATCGTCTTCGCAGTTCTTCTCGCCGTCGGTGCGTTGGTGATCCTGCCACGCTATGGAGACGCGGTCTTCGTCGTTTACTCTGTTCTTCTTACGTCCTTGCTAGTCGTCGTCTGTTGGGCGAAAGGCGAGCCACCCAAATGGCGTTGGGGCGCGAAGTGACCCAGGCGCCTGACCCTTCCTTCTAGCGGACGTGTCTTCGGTAGTCCGCCTAAGTCAAACGTTTGGTTTCGTCCATGCCCTACCATCTTGAACCGAAGCATCTGCGCGTCGCGTTGGCAGTCGCCATAGCCACATCGGCGGTCAAGCCTGCCTGTGCGGCGCCACCGATGCTCCCAGGTGCGTGGGAGCAGGCGAGTTTGATTGAACTGATCGACAACGAGACTCGAATTGCGAGGAAGCTCTCAGAGAGCAAGACGACAGCCTGCTTCACGGCTTCCACGCTAGCAAAGCCACCTCTGAACTCCGAGAAGATCACACGCCTGGGTGGAAAGTGTGAGTTACCAAAGAAGGATGCAAACTCTGTAGGCGCATCCGAGACTTGGCGAATTAGTTGCGAGTCGGCAGACGGGAAGAAGTATCGACTGGTCTCGCAGCTGACCTACACGCAAACAACCATGCGTAGCGTTCTTCTCTCTACGACCGAGTACCGAGGCGAGATTGCCGAGGGTCGCGTGACGACAGAAGGCAAGCGCATAGGCGAGTGCACTCCAGAGATGGTGGCCTTCTAGAGTTCAAGTCGCGCATGAAATCCAACCCTCCATCGAGCTGACGTCCAACGGGCTGCGCCCGTCTGTCGCAGCTCATGTCAAACGTTGAACGGCCGCTTTCCGGAGGCTTGATCGGCCTGTGCCAACTTCCGCTCTGGGTCGGCCAGAGCCAGTGAACTCCAGCAAGCGAACGGCTGAAGCCGGCCACGAGTCGTCCTTCGTCAACGACCGCTTCCGAGTAGCGGATTCGTTGTGGCAGACTTGCCGAATGAGTGGTGCTGAACGGCTCTTGGACTTCGCTGGCGGCTGTGTTGGCTTGCTAGCCGGCATGCGTTTCATAGTTTCCCGCCGCGCTGCCATCGGCGACGACGACGACTTCTGGGTCTATGGCTGGCGGGCAATTCTGATCGGCTGTGCGGCCTTAGCAATGGGAGCCTTGTTCTTTGCCTCGGCGTTCGGCCTCGTGCACATCGATCACGGCTGACGCAGCGGGTAGATCCGGCCACGAGCTGCCCGTCGCCAGCGGCCGCTTTCGAGACGCTCGTCGAAGCAAACAGGAAGGGAGAAGATGCGGCTTGAAGTTTCGCCGTGGGAGTCGCTGTCAAGCGAGCCGATGACGCTTGAGGCGATACGCAAGCGCTACGAGCCCGCGTCCCACTACCGAGTTAGTCGAAACGCCTACGACGCCGGTATCAGCTTCGCAGGCACTGGCAGAGCGGGCCGCCTCTATGTACTGTCGGGTCGCTGCTCGAAATCTGTGGGCAATTGGAAGGCTGAGCTTGGCCCTGCCACCTTCGTTGACTGCCCTGGCGGAGATTTCTTGTTTAGCGTCATCGGCGATGGGCCGGTGACGCTGGTCAATGTTTGGGAGATTCCCGAACCGTACCGGCAGAAAGACGATGCATAGGAAAGATCCGAGTCGGCCAGGAGCCGCCGGTCGCGAGCGACAGCTTTCCGGTAGGCTAGACCAATGGCAAGTTTCACATCTAATGTTGCCCGCGCCCTTGAGTCGCGGCTTGAGGCTTGGCGTGGTGTTCGGGCGTCTTTCAATACCTATCGCGACGACCATGATCGGTTGATTCTTGGACTTGAGCGTCCAGGCGATCCCGCGGACAAGATTGGGCTTTGCCTGTTCTATTGCACAAGGGTCTCCGGCCCCACTCGTTGGGAGAGTGCTCGACTCGTCTGCAGGTCCGTCATGATGGAGGATGGCGTCCTGGGGTTTGAGATCGAGGATGTCGCAGCTGGCTTCTTGGCTCGGGGACACGGACCCGTATCCCTTGGGGACCATTGGAAGGATGTATTTCCGCGGTCCTGAAGGCCTGATCTGATAACGGCCGGCGAGCCGAACTCCACCCCCCTAAGTGAGCGCCAAGGTGACCTAACGGACAGCTTTGCAGACGCTGCAGCCGTTCGCGCGCCATGATCGAGTGCTTGCGGCAGGCCATGAGCTGACCTTCGGCAACGACTGCTGCGGGCGGCCTACCGGTCCGCTATGGCGGTGTTCACGTACCATCGTTGCGCCACTTGACTGACGTGGAGGCATGGCGAGGAATACACGGCGTGAACAAAACTCAAGACACCGTCGAACTGATGCTCGACTGGCCGCAACCATCCAGTGCGGGGGAGCCACGCGTCAGCATAGGTGCCGGGCCCCTCAGGGTCACCTATGTGACGGCGGACGACAGGGTGGGGGCGCTGGAATTCGCGGTCTGTGACCGCCTGATCTACGGCCACCCGAACGACGAGGCTATCGCGTCGCACCCGCTGTATGGCTCTGGGCTGCAGTACTACTCAGTTCACCGCATCAAGAAGTCGTCACGGCTGCTCGAACTCGAGCAGGCCAACGCGATTCATCCCAGGCACGACGCCGAGACCTACTTGGTCGACAAGGAACATTTTGTGCTCACCTTCCAGGACGCCACCTTGGAGTGCCTGGTAAGCACTGGCGGGCGCTTCGCGCCGAAGGTCATCACATTCGCGTCGGCGACAGAGGCGAGAGCTGCAGGCTGGGATGTCGCCTGACCGCCCGCGGACCGTCTCGACCAAAGGCAGCAGCCGGCCGGTTGTAGGCACTCGCCGAAGTCGGCTTTCACGTAGGCGACGCGCTCCTGAGTGACCAATCGTGGACGGTCATGCAGGAAATCAGCTGCGCCGGATCAGCTTCGAGTGAAGAGCTGGTTCCCCCGAAGGAGATGCCGCGGGCCAATTGCCCTTCGGGATAGTTCATCTCATCGCCCTCATCGAATTCGAGTGGGTGCAGATCGTGGAGGTCTTTCATCGGCGTCCCGATTCCGAACCTCGCCAGGTACAGCCCTCGGTACTCCCCAGACAGCATGATGTAGAACAGCTCGTCTCGTTCGTTGAAGCCGAGGCAAACATGTTCGCCGAAGAACACTGTTCGAATCTTGCCCGCGGCATTCGTAACGACAAAAGTTTGCCCCGTGGCCAACTGATCGTTTATTGGCGTCGGAAGGCGATTCGATCTTATGGCCGCTGCCAGAAGTGGCTCGACTTCGCGTGTGTTCATGCCAAGCTGAAAACCGGCGGCCGACCGCCCGGCATCGACCGGCGCGTTCATGTCGATATGCGTCATCGTTCGATTCTGGCGCGAATGTCGGGTCTTCGGCATCCAATCGGGTGAGTCGTGTGTCGCAGATGGGTCGATAGCTCCGCTTCGCTGCTCACAACAGCAGCCCTTCGATGTGGTTAGAACCACGACTGCAGCCTCGTCCGCTCGTCGTGACTGATCGGGTCCAACGCGTTGCGCGCCGAAGGTCTCCTTTCGGTTCGAGCGGCCGTTCGGCGGCCGGATCTGACTGACCGCACGCAGCCTGAAGCGGCCGTCAGGTCGCTCTGTCCCGGAGGCCCCAGCACGAGATCTGAGACGAAAGGCGGGCGTGGTCGGCGGACTCGGAACAGGATGAGGACTTCTCCCTGTGCGACCGCCTGTTGGGACGTGCGATCATCCCCATGTCCGCTGCGGAACACGACTTTGCCCACTAGCAGGTCGTTGATCTTGTAGCACTCGGTGCGCTGCCACTCTTGCCCGGAGCCGTAAAGCTGCTGCGACGAGCAGGCAGCGAAAAACGGTACAGCGAGGAGCAAGGCGAAGCAAAGGCGATTCAGCAAGATGGGCTTCTTGGCTGAGACGAAGGCCATTCTGACCGATGCGCCACCGCTCTTTCGTGACCCTCACGCCTCGATCGCAGACTCCATCTCCAGGAAGCGCAGGTTCGGGTCGAGCGCCAGCGCCCTGACCGCGGCACGCTCGTCGCTCGGGCTCAAGGCCACCAGCAGCTCGACCTGCCCGCTCACGCTCGTGGCGACGGGCACGCCGCCGCGGTACAGCACCCGCGAGCCGGCCACACGCGCCACCTTGGCGCCAGGCAGCAGCGTGCCCAGCAGGTTGGCTGGGTCGGTGGCAGCGAGGCACACCAGGTGCTCGTCGGCCGGCTGGCGGCGCACCTGGCGCATCAGGCCAATGGCGTCGGGCAACGCGAACTGCTCGCCCGACAGGCCGGCGATGAAGCGGCCGCCGCGGATCTCGCCCCGCGCTTCGAGCCGGCGGTACACACGCACCATGTCGCGCCAGGCGGGCAGCCAGGCGGCCTCGCGCTCCAGCAGGCGCCACGACACCACGCCGTAGCGGCGCAGCAGCGTGCGGGCGATGTGCTCGATGGCCTCGGTCGACGCATCGGTGCTCGCCGGCGCAGGCTGGCGGATCAGCGTCCAGCGGCCCGCATCCTCGATGCCGAACAGCGCCACACGGCGGCGGTGGCGCGACGAATGCGCCGAAGCCCGCTTGGCGGCCGGCACGAGCAAGGCGCGCAGGCCGGCATAGCTGTCGCAGTTGATACGACCATGCACGACAAGCTCGCTGAGCGCGTCTTCAAGCTCGGTGCGCAGCAGGTGGGCGCCTTGCGCGATCTCATCGAAGAACGAAGCACCGTGTTCGGCCAAGTAGGTGGCCACGCGCTGGGTGCGCGAGCTCAAGGCTGCGTCGTCGGCCGGCGGCGGGGCGATGCGGCCCCACAGCGGCGCGCTGCGGCGCGGCAGCAGCACGATGGGCGTGGACCGCAGCGAGCCGCCGCCCCCGCTCACAGTGGCCATGGGCCGCAGTCGCGTCCACAGCGTGCGGCCGGCAGTGCACAGGTCGTCGAGCCACGACGACGAATAGTCTTTCACGCGCGCGGGCAACAGCTCGGCCTCCCACATCGCGGCCGGTGCCTCGAAGCCTTCGAGCTGCGAGAGCACGCCCGCCAATGCTTCGGGGCCACTGACCCGGCTGGTCGCGCCGACGTGCTGCCACTCGAGGAGGAAGCGCACGAAGTCGCGCGGCTCGACCGGCTCGATCTCACGGCGCAGGCGCTTCAGCGTATAGCGGTGGATGCGCGCGAGCAGGTGGCGCTCGCACCACTCGGTGGTCTGCGCCGCGGGCGTGAACTTGCCTTGCATCACCGTGCCTTCGCTTTGCAGTGCGAGCAAGGCGTGGTCGATGTCGGCGAGCGGCAGCTGGAGCTGCAGCGCGATCTCGGGTGCGGTGATCGGGCCGAGGTCGCTCAGGCGCGAGCGCAGCAGGTCGCGCAGGGCGTCTTCGTGGGTGGCCGGTTTCTCGGCGTATTCGGCGGGGATGTCGATCGGCGGGTGGGTCTCGCAGGCGGGGTAGAGGTCGATGACCTGCGACAGGCGCTCTGCGGCGGCCCACAGGCCCGCCTCCTTGGACACGCTGGCTTCGACAGGCTCAGCCCGAACGGCGATTTTCAGACAGGTCGCCCTGCCAGATTGCGCCAGTTCGCCCAACCAATCGGCCCACCCTTCGTTGCTGGACACCTCGTCCGACGTGATCAGGCCCAGGCCACTCAGCGCCTCATGCATCTCATCAACGCTCCGCACCCGCGGCCAGGCCTCTTCGCGTACACCGGCAATCGCCTCGGCATCGAGCTGGCCCATGTCGTCCGGGCTGTCGGGGTCGCTGTAGCGGCGGCTCTGCACGGCCTGGGTGCGGCGCTCTTCGAGTGGCGCGTCGTCGAGGTAGGCGTAGGGCCGCGCGTTCAAGGCTTCGGCGGCAAACGGCGACGGTGCCGGCAGGTCTCTTGCGACGACGCTCACCTGCCCAGCTTCCATGCGGCGCAGCAAGTGCAGCCAGCCCTCGGCGTCCATCGCGTCGTAGAGGCAGTCATACATGGTCTGTGCCACCAGCGGGTGCTCGGGCACCTCGCGTTCGCCGGCCAGGTTCTCGGCGCAGGCGACTTGGTCGGGGAACACGCTCGCGAGCAGGTCTTCCGACTTCATGCGCTGCAGCTGCGGCGCCACCTTGCGCCCGCCACTGAAGCGCGGCAAGGCCAGCGCCGTGGTGGCGTTCCAGCGCCAGCGCACGCCGAACAGCGGCGCGTCGAGCAGGGCCTGCACCAACACGTCGAGCGCGGTGTTGCTGTGCAGGTAGCGCGACACCTCTTCGAGCGGGAAGCTATGGCTGGTGGAGAGCGACAGCACGATCGCGTCTTCGGTGGCGGCTGCCTGCAGCTCGAAGTTGAACTGCCGGCAGAAGCGCTTGCGCAGCGCCAGGCCCCAGGCGCGGTTGAGGCGGCTGCCGTAGGGCGAGTGCACCACCAGCTGCATGCCACCCGATTCGTCGAAGAAGCGCTCGAGCACGATGCGGTCTTGCGTGGGCACGGCGCCCAGCGTGCCGAGCGCGCGCGCCAGGTAGTCGACGAGCTGGCGCGCGGCCTCGGCGTCCAGACTCAGGGTGTCGGTGAGCCAGCCGGTCGCGGCGTCGGCGCCTTCCGAGGCGATCAGCGTGGCCACTTCTTCGCGCAGGCGCGAGACGCCGAATGACAACTCGTCGCTGCGGCCCGGTGCCTCACCGAGCCAGAACGGGATGTTGGGCGCAGCGCCATGCGCGTCTTCCACCCGCACGCGGCCGGGCTCGACGCGCAGGATGCGGTAGCTGGTGTTGCCGAGCTGGAACACGTCGCCGGCGATGCTCTCGACGGCAAAGTCTTCGTGCACGGTACCGATCTTGTCGGCCTGCGGCTCCAGCAGCACGGTGTAGTCGGCCGTCTCGGGGATGGCGCCGCCCGAGGTGAGCGCGGTCAGGCGCGCGCCCTTGCGCTCGCGCAGGCGGTGGTGCACGGCATCGCGGTGCACATAGCTCGCGCGCTGGCCGTTGCGGGTGCTGAAGCCGTCGGCCAGCATGCGCACCACGGCGTTGAAGTCTTCGCGCTTGAGCTGCGCGTAGGGCCAGGCGCGACGTATCAGCGTGAAGAGTTCGTCTTCGTCCCACTCGCGGCTGGCGACCTCGGCGACGATGTGCTGGGCCAGCACGTCGAGCGGCGCGGGCAGCACGCTCAGGGCATCGAGCTCGGCGCGGCGCACGCAGTCGAGCAAGGCCGCGCACTCCACCAGCTCGTCGCGCGACTGCGGGAAGAGCCGCGCCTTGGGCACACCGCCCACCGCGTGGCCGGAGCGGCCGGCGCGCTGCAGGAAGGTGGCGATGGCGCGCGGCGAACCGAGCTGGCAGACCAGATCCACATCGCCGATGTCCAGGCCCAGCTCCAGCGACGCGGTGGCCACCAGCAGCGTGAGCTCGCCGCGCTTCAGGCGCTGCTCGGCATCGAGGCGGATCTCTTTCGCAAGGCTGCCGTGGTGCGCGGCCACGCGCTCCTTGCCCAGCAGCTCGCCCAGGTGGCGCGTGGCGCGCTCGGCCATGCGGCGGGTGTTGACGAACACCAGCGTGGTGCGGTGCGCGCTGGCCAGCCCGGCCACGATCTCGTAGACCTGCGTCCACTGGTCGTTCGACATCACCACGCCCAGCGGCGTGGGCGGCAGCGTGAGCGCCAGGTCGCGCTGTTTGGCATAGCCGATGTCGATGATTTCGCAATCGGCGACACCGTCTTTCACCGCGCCGGCACCGACGAGAAAGCGCGCCATTTCGTCGATCGGCTTCTGCGTGGCCGACAGGCCGATGCGCGTGAGCGGGTGTGCGCTGAGGTTCTGCAGCCGCTCGAGCGAGATCGCCAGGTGGCTGCCGCGCTTGGTGGCGGCGATGGCGTGGATTTCATCGACGATCACGGCGCGCACCGTGCCGAGCATCTTGCGACCAGAGGCCGAGCCCAGCAGGATGTAGAGCGACTCGGGCGTGGTGACGAGGATGTGCGGCGGCCGGCGCAGCGTGAGCTGGCGGTCTTTCTGCGGCGTGTCGCCAGTGCGCACCGCGCTGCGGATCTCCACGTCGGGCAGGCCCAGCGCGGCCAGCTCTTCGCGGATGCCGGCCAGCGGCGCTTCGAGGTTGAGGCGGATGTCGTTCGACAGCGCCTTCAGCGGCGAGACGTAGACCACCACGGTCTCGTCGGGCAGGCCTTCGGGCCGCAGACCCTGGCGCACCAGGCCATCGAGCGCGGCGAGAAAGGCAGTGAAGGTTTTACCGGAGCCGGTCGGCGCCGCCACCAAGGTATGCCGACCCGCACGGATCGCCGGCCACGCCGCCACCTGCGCCGGCGTGGGCGCAGGAAAGGTTCGGCGGAACCAGTTGGCAACGGCGGGGTGGAAATCCTGGAGGGGCATGGGTGCGCTCGTGGCAGGAGAGTGACAGGGGAGCGGCCGAGGGGAATGACCCAAGAGCGGAGAACAAGCAGCATATCGCCGGCCGACCCGATGCGAACAGATCGGGCCCTTCGAAGGGATATCAAGCCGGCCTCGCCGAGCCCGGTGGAATGTCATTTGCCGCAATCAGGGAACCGCCGGCGGTGCGCTGCGCAGCCGCTATAGCGTCATCACACAAAGCCCAGCACTCGGTCGACTTTGTCGAGCTCGAGCAGCGTCAGCCCGACCTTCCCGTCGCAGAGGACGAGGCGAGGATTGAACGGCTTGTAGAGCCACGCCTGGTCATCAAGCGCGACCCAAGGCCGCCAAAGCTGCCCGCTCTCATTCAGCCACCGCGAAACCTCTGCCTCACGCTCAAATCTTACCGACGGCGACTCGCCGTCGCACCGCGCCCAGCTGTCTCGGGTGAGAAGCGGCGTTGCACCGAGGACGCGATGCTGGAGGTCCTCCGAGAAAAAGCTTTCCATTTCAGCCACCGGGTGCGCCTCCCGCCAGCTTGAGGTGATGACGACGCCAACATCGAGTCGCTGTCGTAGCCAGCCCTCGAGCAAATCAAGGTGGCAAAAATACTGGTCGATGGTGCACCTGAATGGATGCATCACCCCGTCAAAGTCCAAGAACAGAAGCCTCGTCCACACCGACCGGTCCCCTGCAGTCACAGCCCTTCTCCAGACGCCAATTCAAGAACCCTATCTGCCAGCTCGCCCTGCTCAAGCGCCGCCCGCGGGGTGCGACCGCCAAGTGCGCCGAGCGGCGTCTCGAGCCATCCGAGCATCTCAAGTCCATCGCACTGCAATTCGACACCAAGCTTCTGAACGACAGGCCAGAGCTCGGCATCAAACTGCCACCGTGGGAACCGCAGACCAAGTGTTGTGTGGTCGATGGCAATGACCCGCGGGTGCTTCCGCGTGGCCATGCGCTGTAGCTTTGCTGATGCTATGCCGGCGAGCCTGGCCGCGTCGTCGATGCCGACCATATCGGCGCGGCCGGCCCGCCCGTCAGCGTACGGCGACTTTCTGCTCATCAGCATCACACGTGAAATGCGCATGGCTCGCGACGTTTTCGAGCACCTCGTCAGACAGCCAAGTTTGGAGAGAAAACGACTGTGGCCGGCCGCGGAGGCGGACCTGCAGCACCATGCGCCCTCCTTCTGCTTCGAGTGCGAAGCTCATGGCCAGGTCGTCCTGTGCCTGCTGTTTCTGACCTCATCGAGCTCTCCAGGGACGATGACGCGTGCATTGCCATCGAAGTCGATAGCGCTGATGCCTCTGAGCCCAACTCCGAAGCTCTTGAATCCTTGCTCTGTCCAACGGCCCGAGCTGTCGAGCCGGTCATGATGGTGACCGTGGACAGTCAACTTGACGCCCAGGGCCTGAGCCAGCGTGTCCAAGATTTCGAAGCCATTCGGGTGGTATGCCGGTGCTTCATGGGAGATGAGGACGTCTGCACGCATGTCAGCGAGACGGTCGAGTTCCTCTGGGTAGATAGTGCCCCAGTGCTTGCGGTGCGTGCCGCCCGCCCAGCGGTCTTGCTTCGGGGTCGACTTTGCGTGCTCCTTGCGAGAGCGAAATGCCGGCGTACCCCCGCGCGCAGCCGAAGCCGACGGATACCAGACGGCCTCGCGAAACACCCCGCCGAGTCCGGCGAGGCGCGTCCCGTCCGGCAGAGTCACAACCTTGCTGTGAGCGTTCCGGTCCTCGAGCCTGCTTCCCCAAACGCGCGTCCACAACGCATCGCTGTCGGCGTCGTGGTTCCCGGGGATCCACCAGACGCGATCAAGGATGGATTCCAGTTCTTCGTGCAATGGCCGCTCGGGCTCCATGTCACCCAGCAGCACGACAGCGCTGGCCTTGGTGTGGCCCGCAGCTTCAACGATGTGGTGGAACCTTCCGTGTGGGTCGCCGCAGTACAGCACCGGGCCGTCATGCTTCATGACGCCTCCTCATTGCCGTCAACTTTCGGCGGACGTCCGGGCATGCGCCCCTTCGAGTCGAGACCGATTGAGCCGCTCGGGTAGGGCATGTAGTCCTCGCGGTCATCGAAAACGACGAAGCCGAGGCCGAGCAACTTCAGTTGCGAGCGGTCAGTGAACTGGGCGTCGAAGAACGTCGGCATCTGCAGATTCTGGGGAACGAGAGGCACGAAGTCGAGGCTGTTGCAGCTACTCGCCTCCGGTTCGTAAGGTCAGTGAAGCCTCGCAGCAACGGCACTCGCGTAAGTGATATCTCGAACGCTTGCGCACGGGTTTCACGAGGATCTTGGGCAGATGACCCGGCGAACAGCTGTACACGCGCCCCCTGTTCTTGGCCTGCCCGCGGTAGTTGTCGGGCCTCGGTTCAGGTTCGCAGATCGGCATCGTAGCCCGTGGCATCGCCAGCTCGACGAATGCAGCCGGCACTGCGCTTGTGGCCAGCGACCATGTGGATCTCCGCAGTAGAGCGTGAGCATGCTCAACCCCGCGTTCCTTCCCTATGGACTCCAGTGATGCGATCGCACGCTGCGATGCCCAGCCAGTGACACAAGCCACGTACTGAAGGCTGGCGCCCTGGTTTCGGTGCTCAATCTGCGATCCTTAAACGCTGCTCCGCCAGATGATTGATCTCTTCGGCAATGGCACGCGCCCGTCGCTCGGGTCCCAAGTTGCTGCCGAAAAAGGTCCACGCGGCGAAGCCAACAACAACGCCCGCGACCAGTCCACCCAGCGCCAACGAGAGCCGATTCTCGAGGCCTCCACCGGTCATCACGAACCCCAGCAGGGCAACGATGATTGAGGGTACAAGGAGCCACAGAGCGAGGCTTGCCCCTGCTCCTACTCTGAGGCGCCAATTTCGCAGGTCGTGGCCGAGCGCCAGCACATCGCTACGGATTTCGTCAGTCGTGTGGTTGCGTCCAGCGAAGTACTGGCCTTCCTCGTTGCCAACGGTGCTACCCCAAAGGACTGTGACGGTGTGCCCTGGGCGGGCAGCCAAACCGATGTCGGTCATGTGAACGGGCCGTTCGCGACCATCCGAGGAGCGCAGCCAGATTTCGTGCTCTGTCTGCGTTCTGGCTTCGATCTGTCCAGGAATCACCACTGAGGTGCTGAGGACGGTCGAAGCTTGCTGAGACACCGACGTGGTTGAAGTCTTGGTCTGCTCCAGGACTTCTCCGGTGAAAGTGCAGAGCCAAACGCCCTGACCATTCGAGAGAGTGTGCGTGGTTTTCGTCATCGGTGTTCTTCTCTTCTCGGTGCGCGGTCGCACCAGACCGCGGTTCACTTCATATTAGTCGACTTTCGCATATTCCAAGTTCGCATGCATCGTCTGCGCCTCCGGTCCTGTGACGTATGCCTCGAACCATCAAGATCACCCCAGAAAGTGTGCTGCTCGAGCTGCTGCGCTCTGCCCGCGAACGCTCAGGCGTCACGCAAATTCAGTTGGCTGAGCGCACCGGCCTACGGCAATCCGACATCAGCAAAAGTGAGCGCGGGGTGCGACGCCTTGACGTACTTGAACTGCATGGCTGGCTGTCGGCGCTCGGTGTCTCCTTCGTTGGGTTCGCCCAGGAACTTGATGAACGCCTAACAGCGCTTGCGCTGCTTAAGGCCCAGCAGTCCAGGGGCATCCATCGACGCACGAGGAAGGCCGACTAGCCTTGCTTCCAGTCCTGCACGCGTAGCCCAGACCCACGTTCCTTCGCATTTGGGGTCAGGAAAATCCAAAATCGACTATTCTCGCGAGAGAGGCTACCGTTCGCAGTGCCGATCGGACGTCAACGCCAAGGAGTGGCGCGCCTCGCCTCTGAGCGGACTTGCAGCCCGATCTTCGTCATCTCGTGAGCAACTCATCGCCGCGGTGACTACACCGGAAGGTCAAAGCATGGAGCTGAACTATGACCGCGCAGCCCGAGCCGACATGGTTGGCATCGAACAGGCGGCGGCGCTCGCCGGTGTGACGACAGCTCAGCTATGCAGATGGGCGACGATGGCACGACCGCGCGTCATCGCGCTAGGCCACCCGAGCCTGGGTCTGAGATTTCCGCGTTGGCAGTTTGAAGCGCCGTTGTGGTCGGTGGTTCGAGAACTCGGCCAGGCCTTGGGTGGAAGCGGCTGGGCCATGCTGGCCTGGCTGGAGTCAGGGAATGGCGCCTTCCATGGTCGCTCCCCTCGATCGGCGCTCGAGCAGGGCGAAACGGTAGAGCGCGTACTTTGCGCCGCGCGGTACGCTCGCTGAGCACTGAATGATTCAACACAGAGGTGATGAGGCGCGAGCAAGGAGCCAATCTGCGCGGCCAGTACATGCGCCTCTCACAACTGGGTGTCGGTGTCGATCCGCTCGGCCAGCGACTGAGCACGGGCACGCCAGCTACGATGCTGGAGTGACCTTCCACAGATCACCACCACAACCGTGCTCGAAATTTCTCCAGAAGACCTCCTCGCCCTGAACGACGCTGATCTGCGTGAGTTAGTGGCACGCCTGTGTGAAGCCGAGGTGCGGCGCGCGAGCCAGTCGACCGTCGCTGTTACATGGGGCGGGATCCAGACCACCAAAGACGGAGGTGTTGATGTTCATGTCGCGCTGCCAGCTGGCGTGGCATGGGCCGAGGGCTTCGTTCCGCGTCGCGTTACCGGCTTCCAGGTTAAGAAGCCCGACATGGCGGCAAAAGCCGTCAGGGATGAGATGCGGCCAGGCGATACGCTGCGCCCGGTCATCGCCGACCTTGCCGCCGTCGAGGGTACTTACGTCATCGTCAGCTCAAGCGGCACGGTCTCCCATACCGGCCTGAGCGACCGCAGGAAGGCCATGCGCGAGGCTCTTGGTGATCTGGTTGGCGGGGAGGACTTGCATCTCGACTTCTACGACCGTCGCCGCTTGGCGACGTGAGTCGCTGAACTCGGTCAGGCTGACGACTCATTCGGCGGTGCCAACGCGCTGTTTGCAGCGATCGCCGGTGCGCCTGTGTTTTGGGCAGGGTTTGTGCAGGCAAAATCACTCAAAGAAGCCAGGGACGAATACAGCGACGAGCGACGAGCGCGGCAGCCCATGCGCCATCGCAACCTGTGCGACCGATGCCCCGGGTGCGGCACACGCCTCGAGCGCGCGAGCCTTCAGTTCGGCGTCATGGCGTCTGCGGGTAGAACGTTTGGCGTCTGGCATGGTGTGCACCTCAATCCTTGGTGGACACCATCCTTGCCGCCTCGCTCTATCGCTTCAAGATGGGATGGCCGGACGCATACGGTCGGCTGTCGCGAGCGCGCCTTTCTAGGAGACAAGGAGCGAGAAGACCTGCCTTGGGAAGAGGTCCCGAAGCAGTTGGCCGGATACTTTGTGCACACTCTCGAGGAGCCTATTGTCCAAGGTGGAGAGCGAGAAGATCCGAGGGGGCAGGGCTCGGTGTAGGAATGTCGCTCTGCGGATCGCAACTACCGGGACCATGTCCTGCGTCGGCGCCAGGTGGAAGTCGCCTGTTGCTCATCCCTCTTGGCCGATTGCCCGCGCTTGCAGTCCATGCATACCCGGCCGTATCCGCCTGCCCCCTGGCTCAATGAGCGATCAAAGAAAGCCTCACGCGTGCGGATCGTTTTGCACCGGGAGCACTGACGCATATCGCCCGTTACGATGCCCTGCGCCTGTTGTCGAAGACGCTCGACGAACTGTGAGTGTTGCTCTCCCGTTGCGACCTCGACGATGCGAGCTAGGCGTTCGTCCAGCGTCGCGACCGGATCGTTGCTGAGATTGAAGCGGTTCACGCGAATGAAGCGGTAGCCATACGACTCGAGTGTCAGCTGGCGCTCAACGTCGCCTTCTCGGAGGTAGCGCTCATGGTTGCCGACGTGCACCTGCGCGCCGGGTTGAAAGTGATGCTCGAAGCCGTCGTACTCCACTACGATCTGCACCGCCCCCTTCGGGGTCTGGCAGGTTAGGAGAAAGTCAACCCGATAGGACGGATGCTGGTAGGTCGGATCGAGCTGCTTGAGATACTCACCCAAGGGGAACTGCGGCAGGATCTCGACATCCTCGGGCTGCGCCTGGATGAACCTTGTGGCCTGCAACCATTGCAGGAGTTTGGCTTCCATTGGGCTTGCCGGATCGGTTTGTTCTGCAGACCCGAGCTTGGTTTCCCGCATGCCCAGGTAGTGGTTCAAGGCGCCTCCGATCGCTCCTCGGTACATGCCTATCGGCATCGAATGCACGATCCAGATCGCGTCCTGCGCACGACTGAAGCCCACGTTCAAGCGCTGAACTTTAAGCTTCTCCTCGACCGCGTCCGCCGCACCTTCAAGCGAGGGCGGAAACACGTAGTTCAATGCGTCGCAGCCCACGGTGGCCACCATCGAGTAGAAGATGATCGATCGCTCCTCACCCTGACAGGAGTCGAACGTCATTACCTTGAGTCGAAGCCTGTCCTCGAACTCCCGCGCTTTCGGGTGCGCGAAGAGCGTCTTCGTGAGCATCGTGTGTTGCTCACGGAAGGGTGTGATGACGCCTACAGTCGGCGGATCATCCTCCTCGAGCAATTCAGCCAGCCGGTCCGCGATGAACGCAGCCTCGGCCGAGTTGGTCGTGCGGCTGACAGGCTTGTCCGTCGTGTCCACAAGATCAAACCGGATGACCTCGTCAATCGGCACGCCGCGAATCTTGATGGCCTGAAGGTGGCCGTCGTAGAAGTTGCGCGAGGAGTAGGAAATGAGCTCCGGGTAGGATCGGAAGTGCTTGCGCAGCATGATCGTGTACGACGACGCCAGACTGCAGAATTCGAGAATCGACTTCTTCACGTCGAACATGGCCAGCCGCTGCAGTGTGGCCGCATCGCGTTGAACAGTCTTCTCGAAGAAGCTGGTCAGGTTGGAGCGGTACTTCTCGTTGGTGGCGATGCTGGCGTTTGATGACTTGACGTTGGCGAACTGCTTGCTATCCCCGAGGACCACGATCTTCTTGGCTCGCAGCAGCGCAGGCAAGGCCTGCGCTACCGATACCTGGCTTGCTTCGTCGATGACCACTACATCGAAGAGTTCCGGCACCAGCGGCATGTACTCACCAAACTCACGGATGCCTGCGATCATCACGGGGAATGAGGATCGAACGGCGTCGAACTTCTCCTCTGGGAACTTCTGCCGTTGAGAGATCAGCTGGGCCAGCGTCTTGGCATCTGCCCGATAGTTCTCCATGAAGTTCATCAGTCGCGAATCCACGTGGGCATTCATCCGCGACGTGTTCAAACGCTCCATTTTTGTCTTCGTCCCGACGTAGTCGAATTCGGGTGCTTCGCGAAAAGATTGCCGCACCTTGACCCAGTCGCCAAGGTAGCCGACCACCAAGCGGAAGTGTTCCGAGGTGGCGGCAATGGCATCCGTCAAGATGTCCTCGTGCGCTGCCAGTGCTTCAAGAATGCCAAGCAACATCTGCGCGGCCTGGCCGTCCGGAGTCTGGATGATCAGTTGCTGCCACGCGCCCTGCAACTCAGCCTGCAACCCCACTTGCTCCAGGCGCAGACGAAGGTCCATGCCACCTTGGACCAGCAGTTCCAATGCCGCGGCTTCCGCCTTCAAAAAGATGGGCCGCCGAGCTGGCAGCATGTTCAGGCAAGATTCGAGTGTCCTGACGGCCGATCCTCGCAACAGGTAGCCCAGAACAGGCATCCGCAACTGCCGGTACTCGACGACTGCTGCGGCGATCTGTCGAAGCTCGTCCGCGTCGAGCTTCTCGTAGAGGCCCATGGCGGCAACCTTCTGGCTGTGCTGCTGAGCGAATTCCCACAGGACGTTGTCTCGCTTGGTTCGCGCTTTCAGCCAATGAGCATTCCTGCGGGCGTCCTGCGTCAAGCCGTCGAAGTAGCGAACGACCTGATCCATCGCCGCCGCTACGGCGCCCAATCGCCGCACCAAGGCATCTTCGGGTACCAGCGCATGGATGGCCGCCAGCGCCGCCGGCGCGTCTCGCAGCATCTTGGCCTCGGCACCATGCAGCTGTTGTACTTGCCTCAACTCGATGGCACCAAGGGACTTGACGGTCTTCTCGATTGCCATCTTCATCCCGTCCGCTGTGCTTAGACGCTCAAGCTCGAGCTCCGGTGCGTTGACTGCATTGGCCTTCGCATACGCGGCGACTTGGTTGACCGTCTGATTGCCGACCAGCTTCTTGAAGTTCGCGTTCTGCCGGCCCAGACGCAACAGCGGATTGGGGAAATTTGGATCGTGTCGAACGCGACTCATCGCCTGCGACAGCTTGTTCTGAACCACCTCCAGCGCCTCCGTCTTGTCCGAGAGGACAAGACAGGAGCGTTGATTGAACGCGCAATCCGCTGCGATAGCGGTGATCGTGTGCGACTTGCCAGTTCCAGGCGGCCCCTCGACCACGATGATGCGTCCTTCTGGGTGACGCACGGCCATGAGAATCTTGCGCTGCTCCTCGTTCAATGGGATGGGGGAGTCGAACACCATTCGATCGACCAGCGATAGCCCGTCCCACTGCTCCTCAACTGCCGAGCGGATGCTCTTGGGATTCTCCTGGAGAGCTCCTTGCACGAGTTTCTCGAACAAGTCCACCACGGCGCCGCCGCCCTGGCGCGCCATGTTGATCAAAGCCTCGTAGTCGTTGACGAGCGACTCAGCGCCTTTCTCAAACGCACACAAGTAGACACTGCTGCCTAGAACCACCTCGGTGTTGGAGGCGTCCACCGCAGTGGGACCGAGGTGAATCTGTCCAGCCAAGTCCATCGCGTTCGCCACAAGATCGAAGAGTCGTCGAGCCTCTTCAAAGATCGACTGCTGGGGCTGAAGATAGTTGATGCGCTCGGTGATGGGGCTGGTCCACCCGCGTGTCCTCGTCGCCGCCAGTTCCTGTAGCACGAAGTCGATTGCCGCGCGGTTGGCGAAGAGCTGGTTGATGACCGTCAGCTCGTAGCCGCTGGCATCCTGAAGTTTTTCCGCCTGCACCGGCAAGAAGAAGAGCGGATAGGTCGCCCCCCGGAATCGGCATGAGCCTATGTACAGGTAGAGGACAACACCCTCGCTGATAGCGGCGAACGTCTCGACATCCCGGAACTCGCTATACGCGTCGGCGGCCACAAAGTTTGCGAAGAAGCGCCCGAGCGCGTCTCTCGCGTGTTCCATGGTGAGGAATGTGTCCAGCGCCGCTCGGACGTCGGCGTCGCCTCGTTTGGCCAAGTGCCTTGCGAGAATCTCTGGGAGTTTGCTGGCCAGCTCCGCAGCAACTCCCGAAACCATATCGGTCTCTGCCGCATACAGCGAATCGATGACACTGTAGGCCTGCCGCTGCAGCGGGCCGTCCAACTTGGCAATCAGTGGTCGGACGACCTTGGCTGCGATCTGCTCACACAACACGTCGACGGTTGCCTCTACCCATTCCTCCGGATCACTCACGGCTTTGGCATAGCTTCGATCGATCTCCGCCGCAAGCTCGGCCTTAACCGTCTCCAGGTCTTGCGGCTCCAGTGCTGCGAGCTGTTCCACAATCACTGTCCGGACGATGGGAGAAAGCGCTCGGGTGTACTTCCTGGGGCTCAAGCGCAGCTCCATCGGCTCGCCACTTGGTTGTTGTAGAAGAGTCCAGATCTCCCGATCAAGTCTGTCATAGGGCTTGAGGCGCATGCCGCAGCGAAACCCAGACTCGTTCTGCAGTACGACTCGCCGGCTTGGCGCCTGCACTCGCTTGAAATCCGTTTCGATGAAGTCCCGGAAGTAGCTTGCGATATGCGTGGCGACCTCTCTCAGCATTTCTGGTTCCACGTTGTTCCCCATTGAGCGAACGCCACCCGCTACGGCAGAAGAGCGACCAAAGGCACGAGACCCACCGAGGTACGCATCATCAATGTAGCCAGCAAATGGTCGAGCCCCTTGCTGGCATGCAGATCCTCTTGGTTAGGCCCCGACGGGGAAAAAGTCCCTGATGTCTGCGAGAACCGGCGCGCCCGGCACGCTGGAAACTTCAAACAGAGCCTCATCCAACCCGCTGAATCCAACCATCGGGACTTCAACTTCGTTCATGACGGAGGGGTGGCAGGCTGCAGCGCTTTCAAAGAACGAACCGTGCTTGCGACACGAGAGCGGTCGATCCTCATAGACAGTGCATGCACCTTGAGCATCCAAGAAGGGACACGGAATGCCAACGAACTTGCCCTGATCGTGGTGCACCGATCGATCGACAGCTGCCGCCCGTCGGCCTGCGGCTCGTTCAAGACGGTCCGCCTCCGCCTTGGTGATGGTGACGTTCATGTGGCAGCACGATGCACAGCCCTTCTCGCACGCAACGAATGGCTCGCGCGCCTTGGAAAGCTCGTCGGCAACACGATAAATCCGCCATAGCTTGCTGCGCGCAGATGCTTTCGTCGCCCGCACGGCTTGGGGCAGCTTCTCTTCTGCTTCGATTGAGGAACGTGGAAGCGCGGCCAAGAACTCCGCACGTCGCTTCACCGCGATTTCAATCTCCTCCAACGTCAGCGTCCGTTCAGCCATGGATCGATCGTAGCAGCCGCGGTAGCCTTACCGCCCTCCTGCCATCATCAATGGGTCAAGCAAGTATCGACTGCTCAACGCTCGAGGACAGCTCGCTAAAGCTCGTGGAATCCAGATCGGGAGCCGTACGCTAAGTCAGCGATGGCTGAAAGGGCTCCAGACGATCCGCCTCCACCCAGGCATCAAGACGAGGCGGCGTGGCACCTTCTGCAAGGGCGGCCTTGCGCCAAGCGCCCCAAGAGGCCTCACTGAAGCGTTCGCCGTTAATGAGCTGTGATGTTCGATCCTCGCAATGCCCCAATAGGATCAGCAGTCTCGTGTCACCGATGGATCTATTCTTCGAGAGCATCGATCGGTAGCCAGCGGTCAAGCTCCTGGGTGTTAGATCCATGGGGAACAAAATGGCTGGCGGGTAGGACGCAACGATGCCCTTCGCGATGAGCTGCGCTGTCCATCGATACGACTCGACGCTTCTTCGCAGGACGCGCGCATAGCGCCGGCTTCCTGAGTCGTCATGCAAGGTTTCCCGAGATACGTTTGCAAACCAAAGCTCTATCTCCGTCGCTGCCTCGGAAGTCTGAGTGCTGGTGGGATCTGGCAGCGGCAACTGATCGAAGTCGAATCGCGCCCTCAATTTAGTCGCGTGGCGCCAACAGGCCCGCACACCGGGTAAGTTGTGAGCACGCGTCCAGGTAATGATTCCTTGCGTTGTGAACTGCTCCTTCGTGCACTCTGCGCAGTCTCGTAGTCCGTCGACGGCTGGACGTCCACGCGCTACGGTGCCCTTCTCGTTGTAGCAACGTCCCACGGTATACAAGTCGGGAGTCGCAGTGCGCCAACGCACGCCTTCTTCGTGGACGAAGTGTTGGAAGTAGCTCTGGAACGTTGCTGTCTCTGCGACCATCTTCCGCGACCCAAAGCACTCTGATTCGATGACAACTCTCATCTGCGCTTCAAGCGATGAGCTGCACTCGCCAAAGTAGCGCTTCAAGAAGCGGTGCGGTGAACCCTCACCGGAGAGAGTGAACTGCCTGCAAAGCTGGCCGTAGACCCACTCATCATCTAGATGCTGTGAACTGCCGAAAGTGGGAATCGAAGAATCGGTCATTTTCGTCTCTTCGAGCCAAGCTTGGTCGCCGTGCCATCGAGTTCATCCAGCTGGCCGTGGAGGGTCAGTAGCAACTCGTGCGCTTCCTTGTAGTGACGCAACTCGAGCTTGGCAGGTCCAGCTTTCGCGGCCCTCAGCGCGATCTTCTGCGCCTCCACGTGCAACGTCCGCAACACTGAAGTCACACCCTTGGAAAGCTCGTAGAGAACTCGGAGAGTGTGAGCATCGACGGTGAGAGGTGTTTCGACGAGATGGAACGTGAACAAGTACTTGACGAGAGCGTCGAAGATGGGGTCCTCTGGCCCCTCTGGTCGCTCAAGCTCAAATGCACCCAGGCTGCAGGCCCGGCGCGCCACTTCAAAGCTGCCAGCGAAAAAATCTAGAGACTCAGGTGTCCCAGCCAAAATGATCGGGACCTGTACAAGATTTGTGAGCCTGACCAGGAACCGCCTCAGAGCTTTTTTGCCGGCCGTGGATCCGCAGAAGCTTTGAACATCGTCGATGTGAATCAAACCAACCGCATAGGTCCGCAACAGTTGAACAACGAGGCTCGTCAGCTTGTCTCGTTCCAGCGACTTCGTGCTCTTGGGCGCGTGTGCGTATTTCGTTCCGGTGAGACCCAGCGCCTTGTCGAGAGCCTCAAGAATGCTGTGCTGGAGCGTGACGGTCGAGCCCCCAGTCGGTGCTTCGACGCTTAGCCACACAACCTGAGTGATTGGCAGCTCAATCTCCATGTAGGCACTGTGACGGATCACCTGCGGATATCGCTGCAGCGCAATTCGTATCGTGGTGGTCTTCCCCATCCCTGACTCACCCACAACAAACATGCATCCCAATTCGGTGTCTGCGAACTCTTGAGGCTCGCTGCCGCCGTTGGCCGCGAGGCCGTACCGATAAGCCTGCCCTTCCGGGCTCATCGGATTCTTGGGCACGTAGAACTCGCGCAACGCCAAGTCCATGGCTTCGGCGATATCAAGGCATTCCGGCTTGGCCAGAAACAAAGTTTTGAGCGCCACCAAGTTGTGAACGCGCAGTTTTGGCGGATCCTCCATCAAGGTCTTCAGCGTCGTCCGTGGACCCCGGCTCAAGCTCTTTGCCAGCTCAATGCGATCCAAGATCGGAGCTGGAAGCGCCTCGATCAATGGATTGCCACGGTGGAGTTTTGCTACGTTCTCGGTTTGATACATCATGGGCTGATTGCCTTAAGAATTGCCGCCATTTCGTCGACCTCATCGTTGTTAGCAACATCCGGCGTGTCCGTTGCTGTCACTTTCTCAACTGGGCGATGACCCTTGTCGTGATCCTTTTCATTGCGACGGCTCACCTTGATATCGGCTACCTTTGCAGTGTCGGATCGGTCGTCGTTCGCTTGGGCCACACTACTCCTTGCGCCCGAATGCTCGATGACCTTCTGTTGGTAGAAGCGTAGGCCTCGGCCCACGACTTCGGTGTCGCGACTGTCCTTCGCTGCTGGCTGTGATGTAGCCACGATGTACTCGATGAACTCGTGCAACGTGGCGTCCTCCAACAATGCCTGCTTGACGTCGACGAGCTTTGCTTCTCGCAGCTCATTGCCATCCGCGTGTACATAGCAGGTGTCCGGGCGGTCGGGATCAAGGTAGATGTCGACTTCGCGCTTGCGAGAGCGCTGCATGTAGTACCAACTGCTGCTTTCCATCCAATCAGCGGTAAAGCGAAGGTCATTTACAACGAGGCCTTGCCTGGTCGCTCTGGCCTTGATCGTTGGCAGGTAATCACGAATCGCGTCCGCTCGCGTGAGTCGGTACGGAGAACCATGCAACTCCTCTGCCCCCACTTCATACAAGCTCGCCGGGTACGGTTTCGCTCGCCCATGCAGTGACAGCGGGGCAAAGCGCGAGCAGTCGTGAGTCAAGTTCCATTCGGCGACGACGCAGAGCAGCAGCCTGGTCAAGTCGGCAATCGTCAGACACGCATCAAGTCGGGCGTCATGCTCGCCGCGCTCTTTCAGTCTGCCCGTTGTTCCGCCGGGCGCGTCGTGCAGCGCCAGATCATTGAGAATGCCAAAGTACCTTTCAACGAGCGCTTTCCACTCTGCTCGATAAGGTGCCGCATAAGACATCACGGTGCCAGTGTCAGTGGCGAGATCGCGAATCGACTGGCTGAGTAATTCTCCTCGGTCGGCGAACACATGGGCAGACCGGATGCCCTGCAGAAGACCATCAATAACCTCGTCAGGAAGGCCGAGTTCCTTCACACAGAGGTCCTTCGGCGTCATAGCCTTGTAGAGAGCGATGCGCGCCTGGTCAGCACTTGGTGCTTCTAGGCTTACGTGCAGCGCAAGAATCGCGTACGAGAAGACGTCCAGGACCACGTAGATGATTGGCCGGCCGACTCGCACTTTTCGATCAATGGCCGACACCAAATGAATATCGCCAACGGTGGCATCGATCAAGTACGTCGAGCCAGAATAGTGATCTTTGGCGCGCGCATGTGATGTCAATACACGCAGATCCTTTTTCCATCGCCGCCCTCCGGCGGCATATTTCGCGGCCTCCAGTGCCGACACATGCTGCTGCCAGATGTAGACGAACTGTCGATAAGTCAGTTCGTATTGCTGATTGCACTGGATGATCGGCCTGCCGTGCTCGTCAACACCGGTGGGGACCAAGACGTAGGTGTCTCGGTAGAGCCGATGCATCGCCGCCAAGCTGAACTTCTTTGATCCGTCTTCCTTGTCGCGGCCAGACCTCTTGGTCTTGCGACACGTTTTCATGAAGACCTCTACGGCCTCCTTGGCCTGCTCCGTCGCGTTAGATCCCAGGCTGTCTGGATTGTTGAGCCAGTTCTTTGGCCGCCTTCCAAGTTTTTCCTTGGCCGGCTTGCGAGCCTTCTCGATGCCATGCTTCGGCATGGACGCCGCGTGAATATCGCCGCCCAAAGAGAAGTAGCGCGCGAGTCCGCGGCGCAACGCTGTAGTGTCGATGTTGAATCTGGCCGCCGCTGACTCAAGGACCTCGCTGTAGCGTTGCCGCACGAGCATCTCGTACAACCGCTCGTTCGATGTCAGCCAAGAAAGGATTTCCATCCACATCTTGAAGTGGTTCTTGGCATATTCGGTGCGAGCAGGCCGCGTGAGGAGCGCCGGGACGCTCACCGTGGCTGAGGTAATGAGCCCCCGCGCTTCAAGCTCCTTGAGCTCGCGGAGAGAATGCTCCTGAGGCTGCACTGCGGACTCATCCCTTCGAAGTCTCCCTCGTCGCTCCTTGACCTTGTTCTCTAGGACGACAGGTTGAAGGAAGATTTGGTCTAACTCACGGGCCAGATAGGCGACCACATAGGTGCCATTTTTGATACAGGTTCCTTCCAGAGGAACAGACACATGAAGTGCCGCGTAGGGTGCGATTAGGGAGTCAGCCATGCACGGCCCTCCTGCAGCAAGATGACGCGGGTTCCGTCTGATATTTTGATGTCCCAGCACTCGAGCAGACTCAATCGAGCTATCGAATGATCGACCTCTATCAGTCCGAACAGCACTCCCATCTTCAACCAGACGACTTGCTGCGCGTTAGACAGTGCATAGCGTTGACCCAGTTCAGTGAGAGCATCCTTCATCCGGCGACGGCGCGCGGATGTAGCGTCGACCAGATCAGACATCCAGCTGGCAGGGATCTCTATACGCGCTAGCAGTTCTGGATCGGATGTCATGACCGAGTAGGCCCACAGCAGGTTCTGCTCAAGGTGCCGCGGCATCGAACGTTCCGTGACGACGATCAACTCGATCCCGCGCAGGCGCCAGTACTCCCTCTCGATCAGCCGGAGCTCGGTGTTGCGAGTGTCTTCAATCTCCTTGGACCATTTGCAGTGGATTGCCACTTTCCCGCCGTGCCGCAGCGTGACCAGGAAGTCCGTGGACATGCCTCCTGCTTTTGTCGCGGCTGCGGCCTTCCGATAGGGCGGATGCCTGATACCTAGAAGCTTGGCAATGTCCAGGGTACCCGGCAGGCCTCGCTCGGTTTCAAGCTCTAGAAGGAACTGCTCCTGGACATCGCGCGGCCGCCAGGTCAGGATTGCCATGAAGACGCAACGTTCGAGATCACTGAGGAGATCGTGTGCTCGACCTGTCCCACGAAAAATTGGGCTTGGCACAACATGCGATCGTCCTCGCGAGCTGAACCCGCCACGCTTGACTTGGATGGAAGCCGTGTAGTCAGCGCCCGCGCCCTGGCCGGACATGCGCTTTCTGGAAGAGGCATTCATGCCATCGCCCGCTTTCGACCGCCGGCATGCGGCTCTGGAGAACGCAAGGCAGGGTTGTCCTGCGGCTTGTTGACCAATGATGCTAGGAACACCATCAGCTCACCATTGCTCTCCGCCAACTGAAACTCGCCACCGTTCTGCTCAAAAGCCAGCCGCAGTTGCGACCGCTTTGCTGATCTCTTGGAAGTCACGATGAAGAGTTGCGAGCACAGCCGATCGAGATGCCACTTGCTCATGGCTGCCCTCGATTCAGGCGGCGTTCATAGACGTCTGAGCAGATGACGGATCCTGTTAGGCGATCGGTCACGAGTACCACGTCTAGTACCGCGTGATCCATCAGGCATACGCAGAAGGGCCGGATGAACTCCTCTTGCGAATGAATGTCTCTCGCTGGTAGCTTCTTGAGGGCTTGTACTTCCTGTGAATGGGACTTTTTCTTGGCAAAAGTGGTCCATGGCGCCCCTACAGGCACCATCGATTTCTTGGCTGACATGGTTTCCCCGCTTTCGGGTCGAGCGAATTCCTCGCGTCGACGCGAATCTACAAAATGAGACTAAGCGGGGATTGACTACACGCGAATGCGCGATAGGATTGCTATTGTGTCAACGCCTTGGTCCCCGCCGGGTGTGCATAGAATGCCTGCGAGCTGCAACTCGTGGGCATTCGTCTTTATGGCGGTCGTTTAATCCGTAGAACGACCTCATAGATCCTCCTTGATGCCCAACGCAACTGCGATGCGGTGCGATTCGCCCCGGTAGCACTTTCGCTCCCCGGCCAGAACCGCATAGACGAGCTTGATTTCAAAGTCGTTTTCCTTTGCCCAATTTGCGATGGTGATGCCGCGGCTGCGAAAATCGCCTCGGGCTTCTTGAAAAGTTTTTAATACCTTGGTTTCTTTTTTCATGACGAGATCCCTCACGCTCCTTCGCCCACGAATCAACAGCAAGAGAAACAAGATCTCGTTGAGAATCGATTCTGTAGATTTCAGTGGAGAAGTCAAACGATTGTTTCGAGTTACACGGAGTCTTGTAGACTTCAGTGGTGTATTGAATATCTAGAAAACCATCAAATAAATCTCCATTTCTCTGTGTTCACCTCTGCTTGCGGCGCGAATAGCAGCAGCAAATGAGATATCAACTACGCGACGGTATGTAAACGTTGCAAAAATGCGACTCTTACAAGTCAAGCCGCCGCTGTGGCGAGAGGTAGGCCGCGCCAGTCGGCAGGTTGGCCTCGATCCAAGACTTGTCATTGAGCTGCAACCACCTCGCGTGCGGACCGCACTTCTGGAAGTAGTCGCTGCGCAGTGCATTCGGATTTGCCTCGCGGAACGCGAGCACGGCGAGGCGTGATTCGGCCTTTCGACGCGCCAACTTGGCCTCGCGCCACATCTCATGCAGAGCCTTGTCACGGCGTACCCAGCGCTCGGCCTCATCCCTAGTCATGTCGCAGGCCTTGCAGGCGTCAGCCAACAAGTGGTGGAAGCGCAGCGCCTCGTAGAGGCGCTGGGGAGCTCGGCTGCGTCGCGCAGCTGGAATGCCGGTCAGGCCGTGCACCGTCACACGGCCTGCGGCTTCCGCGTACTCCGCATCCAAGGAAACCGAGTCGCATGGGCCGGACGAACTAAGCAAGATGGCCCACTTCGTTGGATGCGAGGCGCGCCGGTCAACAAGGACCTCTCGGATCCAGCGCGCGTCGTGCGGCAGGCTCACAAAATGTGCAGCGCCTGTGGCGACAAGCCTGAGGACTCGCAGTTCGTTGAATCGATTGAGGTCCGCGGAGGTTGTTGTGATGTCGGTGATTGCAAACCCAGTTTGGGCGAGGCGACTGCGGACCAGCACGCCTAAGGCAGGTACAGAGAGCGTTTTCTTGGAGCTGAGCCAGACCACGGCCCGCGCCAAGTTCAACAGAATGGTCAAGCTTTCCTTCGACAGGTCATGCGAACGGCGTGTGGATGCCGGCTCGCTGGGCAATGCCCATTCATTCGAACCAGCGCGGAGATCGAGCGACGCAAGCGGCGCGCTATGCCTCAGGCAAGCCCACATCCCGGGCCACTGTTGCTCATTGCGCCAGACTGGAACGCCCTTCCTCAGGTCCTCATCCAGGCAGTCCCGGCAATGCCGCAGAAAGATCCGGTTCGGCAGCGCGTTCCACCTCATCCCGGGCGCCTGTTGCACGCCCTTCGTCGGCGCTAGAGTCGACTGACGCAAGACCTTGTCTTGCCAGCCCCGATCGGTGAACGGCCAGACAGCAGCCAGCACCGTGCGCTGCCTCAAGAGCTCCAGCGTGGGGCGAATTGCGCCGCCGCTCACCTGCTCAAGATGACCGAGGCCGACCGGGAAGTCGTGGAGGCTCGACGCGCGGCGGTGTCCCAAGAGCTCGACAGCGGTGGACTTGCTGTCTGACCTACCTGATAGACGGTGATAGCGGGCGCAGATTGAGAACAACGTCTCAGTTTCGGATGCTGGGCTTGGCAATCTGAGCTCTAGCACTCGTGTTCGATCGAGGTCCATCGAGCGTCTCCAGGCTGTTGGGAGGAACGCGTCATGCGCTTCATTGCGGAGTGGTTGGACGAGGCTGGGCTAAGCCCTTGTTTTCACAAGGCCCCGATTGCGGAGTGAATTGTTTGTGTGTGGAGTGAATTGATCGACATACGCGCGAGCGGGTGCGCGCCGCGCTGCAGAACAGCGGCCTGGCCTTCCCGCACAACAAGCGCATCACGGTGAACCTGGCACCGGCCGACCTGCCGAAGGAGTCGGGCCGCTTCGATTTGCCGATCGCGCTCGGCATCATCGCGGCGCAAGGCGGGCTGGACCTGCAACGCCTCGCACGCTACGAATTCGCCGGCGAGTTGTCGCTCGCCGGGGACCTGCGGCCGGTGCGCGGCGCGCTGGCGATGGCGCTCGCGCTGCAGACGCAAGGTCAGACACAAGACAAGCCGGCCCGTGCGCTGGTGCTGCCGGCGGCGAGTGCCGAAGAGGCGGCATTGGTCGCGGGCATCGAGATCCACGGCGCGAAGCATTTGCTCGAGCTGGTGGATGCGCTGCGCCCGGACGATCCCGACAACCCGACGCCGCGCGAGCCGCTGCCGCGCGCGCTGCCGCCGCGCATCGGCACGCCACCGACCTTGCCGGACATGAGGGACGTCAAGGGCCAGAGCGGTGCCAAGCGCGCGCTGGAGATCGCCGCGATCGGCGGCCACAGCCTGCTGATGATCGGCCCGCCCGGCACCGGCAAGTCGATGCTGGCGCAGCGCTTCGCAGGGCTGCTGCCCCCGCTGACCGCGCAGGAGGCGCTCGAATCGGCCGCGGTGCTCAGCATCAGCGGCGGCTTCCGCGCCGAGCACTGGCAGCAGCGCGTGATGCGCAGCCCGCACCATGGCGCGTCGGCGGTGGCGCTGGTGGGCGGCGGGTCGCCGCCGCGGCCGGGCGAGATCTCGCTCGCGCACCACGGCGTGCTGTTCCTCGACGAGTTGCCCGAGTTCCCGCGCGCCGCGCTCGAAGCCCTGCGCGAGCCGATGGAAACCGGCCGCATCACGATCTCGCGCGCGGCGCGGCAGGCCGACTTCCCGGCGCGCTTCCAGCTGATCGCCGCGATGAACCCGTGCCCTTGCGGCCACCTCGGCAACCCGCAGCGCGCGTGCCGCTGCTCGCCCGATCTCGTGCTGCGCTACCAGGCCCGCATCAGCGGCCCGCTGCTCGACCGCATCGACCTGCAGGTCGAAGTGCCGGCGCTGCTGGCCGAGGCAATGGCCGCGGCCCCCGATGGCGAGGCAAGTGCGCCGATCGCGCGGCGCGTCGAGGTGGCGCAGCAGCGTGCACTGGCACGCCAGGGCTGCCGCAATGCGCAGCTGGCCGGGGATGCGCTCGACCTGCATTGCGCGCTCGACACCGCCGGTGCGGCCTTCCTGCGTTCGGTGTCCACCAAGCTGGGCTGGTCGGCGCGCAGCTTCCACCGCGTGTTGCGGATGGCGCGCAGCATCGCCGACCTGGCGGGCCGCCCCGCCATCGCGACGGCCGACCTGGCCGAGGCGATCCAGTACCGGCGCGCGTTGGCCCCCGGCTGACGACGGGGCTCAGCTCATCCGCGTCGGCGGCAGCACCGGCATCCTGAACAGCCGCCCGTCGGGCAGCACGACATAGTGGCAGCTGCTGCCCGGCCTCTCGGTGACGGTCATCGACGCGCTGCGCCACGACCGCATGTCCTTGGGGTGGGGATCGTGCAGGTCACGCAGCGTGAGGGCGGCGTGGGCCGGCGCGGAATTCGGAGCGGCTTGATGTGTGTTCATGTGTTCATTTTGTTGAGCACATGCAAGAACACGGCATCATCGGCGAACCGGCGTGCAGCGGCGCGAAGTCAGCGCCGCTGGTCGAGGTGCTCTCGGAAGCTCGCCGCATCCAGGAAGCCCACCACCCGCGCGTCGCTGCGCTCTTCGCCGCCCGGCGGGAAGAACAGCAGCGCCGGCGGCCCGAACAGGCCGTACTTGCGCATCAAGGCCTTGTCCTGCGCGTTGTTGGCCGTCACGTCGACGCGCAGCAGCGTCATGCCGGCCAGCCGCTCGCGCACCGCGGCGTCGGTGAACGTGAGGGACTCGAACTCCTTGCAGGCGACGCACCAGTCGGCGTACAGGTCGACCATCACCGGCTTGGTCGACGCACGCACCGCGGCATCGAGTGCCGTGAGGTCGGCCACCGGCTGGAACGGCAGCGCGGTCTCGCGCGTGGCGCCTGGCTGGCCCGAGCCGGCGAGGTGCTGCAAGGGCTGCAGCAGGTCGCGCCCGCCCGATGCGACGCCGGCCAGTTGCAGCACCGCGAGCACCGCCAGCAGCAATCCGACGCCGCGCGTCGCCGCGCGCCCCGGCGACATGCTGCCGCCGTCGAAGGCGCCGAGGTACACCGCGCTCGCCAGCAGCAGCGCGGCCGCCCCGAGCATCAGCCCCCAGGCCGGCAGCACCGGCGACACCATCCACAACGCCACCGCCAGCAGCATCACGCCGAAGAAGTGCTTCACGCGGTCCATCCACCCACCAGCGCGCGGCAGCAGCGAGCCGGCCGACACGCCGACCAGCAGCAGCGGCACGCTCATGCCCGCGGCGAGCGAGAACAGCGCGATGCCGCCCAACCACACGTCGTGCGTGCGGCTGATGTAGACCAGCGCACCGGCCAGCGGCGCCGCGACGCAGGGGCCGACGATCAGCGCCGACAGGCCGCCCATCACGAACACGCCGAGGTAGCGCCCGCCCTGCAGCCGGCCCGACACCTCGCTCAGCTTGCTCTGCAGCGCATTCGGCAACTGCAGCTCGTAGACGCCGAACATCGACAGCGACAGCCCGGCCAGCAGCAGCGCGAACGCCCCCAGCACCCAGGCGTTCTGCAGCGCGGCGGCCAGCCCTTCGCCGAGCAGGCCGGCCGTCATGCCGAACGCGGTGTAGACGAGTGCCATGCCGAGCGCATAGGCCGACGCCAGCGAGAAGCCGCGCCAGCGCGACACCGTGCCACGCTGGCCGACGATGATCGACGACAGGATCGGCAGCATCGGCAGCACGCAGGGCGTGAAGGACAGCAGCACGCCGGCCAGCAGGAACACGCCGACGACGGTCAACAGGCTGCGTGACTGCAGCGCGCTCGCGAAGCGGCCGGTCTCGGGGGCGGCGGGTGCTGCCGCGAGCGGCGCGGCGACGGAGGGCGTCGGCGCTGCAGACGCAGCCGTGCTGTCCGCATCGGCCACCGCCGCGACGGTCCATCCGCCGGCACGCGGCTTCAGGTCGAACGCATGCGTCGCCGGCGGGTAGCACAGGCCCTTCTCGGCACAGCCCTGGTGGCCCACGGTGAGACGGAACGGCGGCGCATCGGCGGCGATGGGCAGCACCATCGTGACCTCGTCGTGGAAATACTCGACCTCCTTCTGGAAGGTCTCGTCGAACTTGGTCTTGCCGCGCGGGATCGCCACGACCGCGCCGGCCGCCGCGGCCGGCTCGGCCTGCACGCTCAGGCGTTCGCGGTACAGGTAGTAGCCCGGCGCGATCGCGAAGTGCATCGCGACGTGCTGCGCGTCCTGCGCCTGCACGCTCAACCGGAACGCGGCTTCCGGGTCGAGGAAATCGTCGGCCGCAGCGGCCGCGGCCATCGGCAACGACAGCAGCGCGGCCATCAGCCACAGCGCCCGCAACATCAGGTTCTTCATCGAGGCTCTCCGTCAGAATTGGCGGCTCACACCCAGCTGCACCGAGCGGGCGCGGAACGGCTCGAGGTTCGGCGACCCGTCGCCACCGGCGCGCCAGCTGCCGCGTTGCTCGTAGGCCTCGACCTTCGCGTCGACCGACCACAGCGCGTCGAGCTTGTACTCGGCCTTCAGCCCCAGCGTGAACGCGCCGAACGCCGACAGCCGCTGGTCGCCCGAGTTCAGCTGCCCCGGCGACAGCGCCGGATAGACCGGCGCGCCGTTCGCATCGACCTGCGCCCTGGCGTAGAAGTCGGCCGCGCCCTGCGTGTAGTAACGCAGCAGCGGCGTCAGCGCGAACTGTCCGCCGAACGGCTGCACCCACTCGGCCTGCAGCGTGTGCGCGCGCACGCCGTAGCTGTCGCGGTACGCCCGCCAGCTGCTGCGCAGCGTCGCGCCGAGGTCGGCGACGTGGTGGTTCCAGCGCGCCAGCAGCGAAGCCTGGCGCCGCCGGTCGGGGCGGAAGTCGAGGTCCTTGTACGGATCGTCGAAGTAGCCGTGGCCGAGGCTGTGGCTCAGGTCGAGCTGCACCAGGTCGACCGGCGACACCGCCTGCGTGACGCCGACGATCACATCGGTGCCGCTGCGCGTGCGGCGGTCGATGCCGAGGTTGCCGCCGTCGGTCGGGTGGATGCGGTCGCGGTTGCCGCCGATGCCGGCATGCCAGGTGGTGTTGTTGTCCTCGCTCGACCACGAGCCGTTGAACGACAGCGCGTCGGAGTCGTAGTCGTGCTCGCGCGAGACGCTCGCGCCGACGGAATACGACGCGCGGTCGAGGTAGCGCGTCAGCCGCACGTCGCCGGCGCGCCGCGTCTCGTGCATCGTCGATGCGCTGGAGACCGCGCCCTGCCAGCGCGGCGTCGCGCCCGACAGCGAGTCCAGCACCGCGGTGCCCTCGACCGACCAGCCTGGATTGATCGGTGCCAGCAGGTAGAACGACGGCGAGTCGACGGTGATGCGGTGCAGCCCGGGCTGCGAGTCCTCGTAGTGCAGGTGCTTGATCGCGACCAGGCCATGCTCCGGCGCGCCCTGCGCCTGCGCGGTGCCGGCCCACACGCCCGGCAAGGCCAGCGCCGCCATCACAAGGCCACCGGCCGGTGATGACATCAAGCGGACGCCGTGGAACCGGCTTTGCCGGGCCACTGGCGGCGCCCCCTTGAGGGGGTGGCGCGAAGCGCCTCCGGGGGTGGTCCTAGTTACACCCACAGCCGCCTCCGCCGACGCCATAGCCGCCGGACGCGGCTTCCTTGCTCGCATAGATGTGCTGCCCATAGCGCTCACCGAGCGCATCGCCGCCCATCGTCATCTCGGGCCGCGCCAGCTGGCCCTTCTCCCACGGCTGGGGTGGCGCCCAGGCGGAACATCCGCCGAGCACGGCCAGGCACAGGCAGCCCGCTGCCCGAAGCATCGATCGCATCGAAGATCCTTGAATTGAAAAGAGAGAACTACGGTGTCGCGAGCGCCGCCGCCAGCCTGGTTTCCAGCGCCTGCCGCTCGTCCTCGCGGAAGCCCTGGTGCACCATCAGCACCTCGCCGTTGCGCCCGATCAGCACCGAGGTCGGCATGCCCTTCACGTCGAAGCGCTTGGCCGAGGCACCCGCCGCATCGAACGCAAGGCCGAAGCGCGCCGGCACCTGCGCGAGGAACGCGTCGGCATCGGCCCGCTTCGCATCGAGGTTGATCGCGACCACCTGCAGGCCCTTGGCGCCGTACTTCGCCTGCATCTCGTTCATCCACGGGAACGACTGCCGGCACGGCCCGCACCACGAGGCCCAGAAGTCGACGTAGACGAGCTTGCCCTTCAGCGCCGACAGCCGCGGCGCCGCATCGACGGCGGCCGGCAGCTCGACGTCGGGCGCCGGCTGGCCGGCCTCGACCGCGAAGGCCACCGGCAGCACACCGATCCCGGCCGCCGCGAGCAGCGCGGCGGCCACCGTGCGCTGCCAGCTCATGAGCAGCTGGCCGTGACGACGTGGTCGTGCTGGGCGCCGAGCGTCGAGGTCACGGACACCGCCTGCCCGGCCTTCAGCAACTGCAGCTGCGCCGGCGTGAAGGTCACGCTGTGGGCGTGCGACGCCGTGCCGGTGATGTTGTAGGTCTTGTCGGTGGTCGAGTCGAGGTCGGCGGTCGCGATGGCCAGCACGTGGCCATGGTTGCCGGCGATCTGCCCGCCGGACGAACCGCAGCTCTGCGGGCCCGGACCGGGCGGCGGGGCGGGGGCCGGCCCCGGAGCGGGCGCCGGGCTGTAGTCGCTGCCACCGCCACCGCAGGCCTGCAGGAACAGCAGCACCGTGCTGCCGGCGGCAGCCCCCAGGAATCCCTTGCGTGTCATCGTCATTGCATCGCTCCTCTTGGTCTTTCATCGACCGGTTCGACAGGCGGGCCCGTCGGCCCGCGGCGGGAAGCGCACGGTCCGCGACCGTCCTGCTCCTGTCGGTGTGTGCGGGTGGGAGCGAAAAGAGTTGCAAGCGCTTCGCACGCATTGATCGACGCGCCGCTGCGGCTGCGCTCGAGCGCCGTGCGCACCGCGGCGGCGTCCTGCGACGGCGCAGCCTCGAGCAGCAGCGCCGCGACCGCGCTCGCGTGCGCGGCGGCGAGCGACGAGCCGGAGCTGTAGTCGTAGCGGCCGCCGGGTTCGAGCGTCAGGATGTCGCGGCCTGGCGCGCGCAGCACCGCGTCGGGTGGGCCGTCCTTCGCACGGTCTGTTGTGCTGTCAACCGCGATCACGCCGGCGATGCCGGTCGGGAAGCCATGCGGCCGGCCGTCCGGCGGCATCGCGCCGATCACGATGCGCCCGCGGCCGAGTGCGTTGCCGACCAGCCGCGTGAGCAGCGGATCATCGGGCCCGCCCAGGCTCAGGTTGATGATGCGGGCGCCATCGTCGATGCTCGCACCCAGCGCCTGCGCCAGCGTGAACGAGTTGCAGCGCGCCCCGCCGCCGTCGGCCGTGGGGCGCTGCCAGCACGCCTTGTAGACCGACAGCGTCGCCTGCGGCGCGATGCCGACGATGCCCTGCCGGTTGTTCGCGACCGCGGCGATCACGCCGGCCACCTCGGTGCCATGGCGGTCGGCATCGAAGCGCGTTGCGTTGCCGTCGACGAAATCGCGCGTCGCGGCAATGCGGCCCTGCAGGTCGGGGTGCGTGGTGTCGACGCCGGTGTCGATCAGCGCGATGCGCACGCCTTGTCCGCGCGCACGCTGGTGCGCGTCGACGGCGTCGAGTTCGGCGAAGCCGCGCTGCAGGTCGACGTACGGGTCGTTGTAGGCCGCGACGGACGCAGCAGACGCGGGCAACGCGCGCGCGATCTCCGGCGCCGCCAGCGTGTCGAAGTCCTGCAGCGGCTGCGCCAGCTCGACGCGCGGATCGCGCGCCAGCGCGGCCAGCACCTGGTCACGCTCGGCACCCGGCGCAATCTCCAGCACGACGCAATGCACGCGCAGCGCGCTGATCGGCCATGCGGCGAGTTCGCGCAGGCCGTGCTCGCGTTCGATCGCTTCGAGCACCGCCCGCGCCTCGCTGCCGGCGCCGTAGCGCTGGCTCGCGTTGTAGGAGGCCAGCGTCGAGCCGGCCTGCGTCACGACGCGCTCGCGCTGGTTCGCGACCGCGACGACGATCAGGCGTTGCGGATGCTCGCGCAGCAACTCGGCATCGGCGGCGTCGCGCGGCAGCGCCGCCGACGGCGCGGCACACGCGGACAGCAGCACCAGGCC
>NZ_JBFULV010000070.1:0-34562 GCF_054049715.1 Rhizobacter sp. P5_C2
CGGGTAGAACCCATCACTTGATGTCGACGTGCTTCTCCATGACTGCCCTGAAACGAAGCCAGGTTTTATCCCACAAGTCGGAGTTGAAGGGACTCTTTTTCAAAGATGCTTCCACATCTTCAAAGGCATTCCTCTCCTTTCCACGCCAACCTTTCAGACTGGAATTTCCGCTTCGCTCTTTGTCTACCATCTCCCTGACAAACAGCAACCCGTTCGGCCCTGGAATATATTGATCTCCATTTGCTCCACGAAGGCTATCATGCGCCTGGAACATCTTGACAAGCTCGCCACGGAAATCATCCGAAAGCTCTGTGGACTGAACAGAATGCRAAAGGTCATCCACGTACTCAAATTGCGGCGACCAARGCTTATTCCACGGGGGCATCAATGCAACCTCACTCTGTTCATCGAATGAGGATTTCGATGATTTAGCTTCAGTGATTGCATTCAGCACCTTCTTCTCCTGATCATTCAGAGTAGGAGCGAATGACGCCCCGGCAAGCTTTGTCGGCTTGGAGGTGGTGACAACTTCATTCTTTGTTTTGTAACGCTGAATCGCAGAATTAGACTCCATGATTCCTCTGAATTTCATCCAACACTGATCGAAATTCTTGGAATCATCTTGAACGGCACCAGTCAATTCCCGGAACGCGGCCTCTTCTTTCGGGGAAAAGCCTGCCCGGCCATTATTTCTTGCAAGCTCGTCAAGAACGAACTTGATCAGGTAAGGTCGCGCGTCGTCACCAGGGACATAAGTCTCCCCTGTTTTCGCACTTTCGGCGTCGTGCGCATTGATCAACGAGACGAAATCTCGGCAAAACGCCGCTGACGGCTTCTTCTCGGTGACCTTTCTGGGCGAAACGGTCATTGTCTTGATACCCTGGGGAATCTTCCGCGGTCTCTTGAGATCCCGATTTTCTGGAGATCCAGCCCTGTTAGTCCATTGCTGGAATTCACCGAGTTTCTCGATGGCACGGCAAAGATCGGACCAGTCTTTAGCAAAAAATTGCTGGTGCCGTTTGGCTGCCATATCAAAATTCTGGATCGCAGTGCAAGCATCGTCGGCACCCTTCCATCGTGTTCTAAAGCCCAGAGTGCGGATTTCATTCGCGACAGACGTGATGAATGATTGGATGATTTTATTGGTTTTTGAGTTTGCCTCCAGCCTTCCAGAAGCATCGAAATCCGGCCGACTTCTGGCTATTTCGTTGAACTTCTCGTAGAACTGATGTCGACCCACCCTGTTTAGCATCTCACAGCCCTCGAGTGAGTACTGCTTTTTGTCTTTCAAAGGAAAAACTCCCATCCTCCCTTCCCAAGCTTTATTTTTATCGTTCATGAATGCTGACAATGCTTCCGAAGAAACATTTGGATAGTCTAGGCGCACAATCCACGGAAACGACTCCAACAGATCTGAATGATCCAGAGTTTCATGTTCAACCTCAAATTTCTTGAAGAGATTATCAAGGTCGCAATCATCAATTCGCCTGGAGGATTCTGTCTTTTCCACAGACGATGAAGCACGCCGCTTAGGATTTTCAGCCGATTGATCGGGGGATCTGGAAAAAGGCTGGCTCAATGCATTCTCGACCGTAGACTCCGCATTTTTCTTGTACTTCGATTTGGAGTGCTTGTCGCTCCGTCTGGGCGAGACCATTTTTTTCAGTTTGTTGATTTTGTTTTTTGCGTTGCTGATCATACTAAACCTCATGCGCATCGAATTGATTGAAATTGAGTCACGTCATTCAAATTCTGTTTGAACACCCACGACTGCGGCGAACTCACTGAGTGGGCTCGCCGTCATCACTGGTTCCGCGCCAAGTACACCCGTGTCCCTCTCCGTCACGCGGGCGCTGGTGTCCCACTTCCCCGCATTCATCCGTCTAAGTAGTCGGAGAGCTTGCAAGCCAGCACCCAGGCCCGTTCAGCGGCCCCACGCCAGCGGCTCGTCGTTCATCACACAACACACCTCTGGAGTACCCCATGCGTTCCCTCCCCCGCCAACGCCTGCTTGTCGTCGCGTTGGCTGCCGCCTTCAGCGGCCCCTTCGCCTTGCCGCACGCGCTCGCCCAAGCCGCCGTGCAGGCCCCCAACCGCGACGAAGCCGAGTTCGACCTGCAGGTCCCGGCCCAGCCGCTGGATGCCGCGCTGAACGAGCTGTCGCGCCAGACCGGCCTGCCGATCCTCGCGGCCGGTGAAACCGCCGCCGGCAAGACCTCGCGCGCGGTGTCCGGCCGGCTGAGTGCCGCGCAAGCCCTGCAGCAGATGCTGGCCGGCAGCGGGCTCGAAGCCGCCCGCGCGCCGAACGGCGGCTTCGCGATCCGCCAAGCCTCGGCCACCACCGCAGCCGCCGAGACCACGCTGCCCGCGCTCAACGTGCGCGCCCGCGCCGATGCCGATGCCGGCGGCTACGTCGCGCATCGCGCGAGCGTTGGCACCAAAACCGACGCGCCGCTGGTCGAGGTGCCGCAATCGATCTCGGTCATCGGCAGCCAGGAGATCGACGACAAGGGCCTGACGACGCTGACCGATGCACTCGCGCAGACCCCCGGCGTCACCGTGAACCCCTACGGCTTCGATTCGCGCGGGCTCGACTGGGTGTTGCTGCGCGGCTTCGACGGCTGGTACACCAGCAGCTTCCGCGACGGCCTCGCGCAGAACGTCGGCATCACCTTCCTCGGCGTGCAGACCGAGGTCTACGGGCTCGATCGGCTGGAGGTGCTGCGCGGCCCGTCATCGGTGCTGTTCGGCAAGGGCGATGTCGGCGGCGTCGTCAACCGCGTCAGCAAGGTGCCGGGGCCCGATGCAGTGCGCGAGATCGGCGTGCAGACCGGCCGCTACGACCGCAAGCAGGTGATGGCCGACCTGGGCGGTGCGATCGATGCCGAAGGCCAGTGGCGCTGGCGCGTGGTCGGCCTGGGGCTGGACACCGGCACGCAGGACCAGTACCCGAACGGCGAGCGCATGACGCAGAAGCGCCAGTACCTCGCGCCCTCGCTGAAGTGGCAGCCGACGCCGCAGACCTCGCTGACGCTGCAGGCCGAGCTGCTGCGCGACGACGGCTCCGACGACGTGCAGTTCGTCAGCGACTCCAACGGGCAACCGACCACCCTGAAGGAAGGCGACCCGAGCTACAGCCGCATCGAGACCGGCTCCGACGCAATCGGCTGGCAGTTCGCGCACCGCTTCGACAGCGGCTGGAAGCTGCAGCAGAACGCACGCTATGCGCACCGCACTTCCGACAAGCACCACATCCAGTCATTCTTCCTCGACCCCACCGCCCCCAACCTGCTGGATCGCCAGGCGCGGCACGACGTGGAGGCGGTCGACGAGAACAGCATCGACACCTCGGTGCAGGGCAAGGTCGATGGCGGCGGCGGGGTCTCGCACACGCTGCTGTTCGGCCTCGACATCGACCGCAGCCGCGCCGAGTGGCAGCGCTGGCAGGACATGACGACCCCGCTCGACCTGACCAACCCGGTCTACGGCATCCCGATCGCCGAGCCGAGCTCCAAGGCGCGCGACAAGCAGGTGATCCTCGAGCAGGTCGGGCTGTATGCGCAGGACCAGGTGCGCTTCGATTCGCACTGGGGCCTGACGGTCGGCGTGCGCCAGGACCGGGTGAAATCACGGTACGAGGACCGGATGCCTCGGGCCGGTGAGGTCGGCGTCGCCGAGCGCACCGACAACGCCACCAGCGGCCGGCTCGGCGTGACCTATCAGGTGGGCAACGGCTGGGCGCCGTATGCGAGCTATGGCGAATCGTTCGTGCCGGTGATGGCGGTCGACGAGGGCAAGCTGCTCGATCCGAGCCGCGGCAAGCAGGTCGAGCTCGGCGTCAAGTACATGCCCGAGGGCGAGGCGGTGTCGTTCACCGCGGCGGTGTTCAACCTGGAGAAGACCAACGTCGTGACCTACGACGCGGAGTTCGCGGCCCATGCGATCGGCAAGGTGCGCTCGCGCGGCATCGAGCTCGAAGCCAGGGCGGCCCTGAGCCCGCGGCTGCGGCTGACCGGATCGTTCAGCGCGCTGGACATGAAGGTGCTGTCCAGCCTGGACAGCACCGAGGTCGGCAACATGCCGATCCTGACGCCGAAGCAGACCGCGGCGCTCTGGCTCGACTACGCGCTGGGTGCAGAGGTGCTGCGCGGCGTGAGCGTCGGCGGTGGCTTGCGCTACATCGGCAAGCGCTGGGACAACGTGGCGAACACCGAATCGCAACCGGCCTACACGCTGGCCGATGCCGCTGTGCGCTACGACAACGGCCCGTGGCGCTTCGCGTTGAACGTCACCAACCTGTTCGACAAGCAGTACCTGAGCGGCCACGCCTACGGAAGCTACTTCCGCGGCACCGAGCGCAACGTGCTGCTGACGGCGAAGTACAGGTTCTGATCAGCCTGCCAGGCCGGCGTAGACGTGCTGCACGTCATCGCCGGCATCGAGCGCCGTGAGGAAGCTCTCCACTTCCTCCAGCTGCTCGGCCGTCAGGCTCTTCGGGTCGATCGGGTTCTTCGGCTTGTAGCCGAGCTTGGCCGACAGCACCGTGAAGTTCTGGCCCTGCAGCGCGCGGCTGACGAGGTCGAGGTCGGCCGGGTCGGTCAGGAACATCGTGACGCCGTTCTCGTCGGCGGGCTCGAAATCCTGCGCGCCGGCCTCGATCGCCGCCACCTCGGGGTCGGCGCCCGGCGTCGTCGGCTCGGCCTCGATCATCCCCAGGTGGTCGAAATCCCAGGCCACCGAGCCCGAGGCGCCCAACTGGCCCTTGCGGAACAGCACCCGCATGTCGGACGCCGCGCGGTTCACGTTGTCGGTCAGGCACTCCACCATCACCGGCACCCGGTGCGGCGCGAAGCCTTCATACAGCGCATGCTCGAAGTGCACCACCTCGCCGGTCAGCCCTGCGCCCTTCTTGATCGCGCGGTCCAGCGTGTCCTTCGGCATCGAGACCTTGCGCGCCTGCTCGACCACCAGCCGCAGCCGCGAGTTCGCGGCCGGGTCGGCGCCGTGCCGTGCGGCCACCATGATGTCCTTGGCCAGCTTGCCGAACAGCCTGCTCTTGGCACTGGACGCCAGGTCCTTGTGATATGCCTTCCATTGCGCGCCCATGCCGACATTCCTTGATCGATGCCCCGCGCGACATGCACGGGGCGAACGATTCTAGGGGAGCGCGGAGCGCAGGGCCTCGTGCAGCTGCGGGCGACGGATGATGTCGAGGTGGCTGGCCCCGGCGATCACCGTGGTGGCCGCCACCGGCGCATGCACCGCCCAGTCACGCAGGCGGCCCGCCGTGTCGTTCACCGACTGGCCGGCGTGGAACACGTGCATCAGCGTGTCGATGCGGCCGTGCTCGTAGCGAGACCCCTGCGCGCGCTTGTCGATCGTCGCCCACAGCAAGTACTCGGCCGCATCGTCACCGTCGCCATCGAGCGGCAGCGCGCGGTCGCCGACCAGCACCTGCTCGGCCAGCCCGTCGCGCTCGGTGTCGTCGAGCCGCGCGAACAGCTCGCGCCACGCCTCGGCCATCGTCGATTTGCCGACCCACGCGTCGATCTCGCGCCAGGCCAGCGCGCGTTCAGCCGCACCGAGTGGCCGCGACGCGCGCAGCGGCTCGGTCTCGAACACGTCGACCATGCCGACGAAGTCGACCGCGACCCTTCCCTGCAGTTGCCGCGCGACCTCGATCGCCAGGTCACCACCCGACGACCAGCCCAGCAGCGCACAGCGCCCCCGCACCGCAGTCGCCTCGATGAACGCCGCGTACTCCGCCGCCAGCGCCTGCACCGCGAAGCCGCGCCAGCGCCGGCGCGTGTAGACGTGGCTGACGAAGCCGTGCACCGGCCGCGTGCCCTGCAGCGCCTCGGTCAGCGGCAGGAACTCGCGCGAGTTGACGATCATCCCGGGCAGGCAATACAGCGGCACGCCCGCCCCGCCCGCATGCAGGCAGATCGCATCGTGCTGCTGCTCGAGCCGCTGCTGGAGTCGTCCGGCCAGGTCGCGCAGCCGCGTGGCCTGCATCACCTCCGACAAGGCCAGCCCCGCGCCGCCCGGCACCTGCTTGCGGATGCGCGCGATCAGCTTCAGGCTCAGGATGGAATCGCCGCCGAGCTCGAAGAAATCATCATCGCGGCCGACCGCATCGAGTCCCAGCACCTCGCCGAAGATGCGCGCCAGCGCCTGCTCGGTGGGGCCGCGCGGTGGCTCGATGCTGCGGCCCGGAGCCGATGGCACCGGCCGCGGCAGCGCCTTGCGGTCGATCTTGCCGTTGGCCGTCAACGGCATCGCATCGAGCACGACGATCGCCTCCGGCACCAGCCAGACCGGCAGGCTGGCCTGCAGCGCGAGGCGCAAGGCCACCGCGTCCAGCGTCACGTCGGGGCGCGGCACGACGTAGGCCCACAGCACCGTGGCACCGGCCTCGCTCTCGCCCGGCAACACCGCGGCATCCGCCACGCCGTCCATCTCGCGCAGCCGCGCCTGCAACTCACCCGGCTCGACGCGGAAGCCGCGGATCTTCAGCTGGTCGTCGCTGCGGCCGAGGAACACCAGCGCGCCATCGCTGCGCTGGCGCACGCGGTCACCGGTGCGGTACAGGCGCTCGCCCGCCGCCGCTCTGCCAAAGGGCGACGCGACGAAGCGGCTCGCCGTCAGCCCCGGCTGCCCCAGGTAGCCACGCGCGACGCCCGGCCCGCCGACGTACAGCTCGCCGGCGATGCCGGGCTGCACCGGCTCGAGCGCGTCATCAAGCACGAAGGCCGACATGCCGCCGATCGGCCGGCCCAGCGGCAGCGCCGCATCGGTCTCGCCGGCAGCGTGCATCAGCATGCCGACGCAGGTCTCCGTCGGCCCGTAGTGGTTGACGATGCGCAGCCCCGGCCGCAGCGCACGCACCGCGGCGATCAGCGCCGCATCGGCCGCCTCGCCGCCGAGCACCAGCGTGTGGGCCGGCAGCACCTCGTGCGGCCGCGCGGCGTTCAACAAGCCCTTCAGGTGACTGGGCACGATCTTCAGCACGTCGATGCGGTGGCGCTGCATCGCATCGGCGAACGCGTCGGGGTCGAAGGCCGCGGCGCCGTCGAGCATCAGCAGGCTGCCGCCGGAACACAGCGCGCCGAACAGCGTCGTGTGGCCGAGGTCGGCAGCAACGGTGGAGACCATCGCGAAGTTCAGACCCTGCGGTGCATCGTGAGGCAGCGCCAGCCGCGCCAGCATCGACTGCGCATAGTTCGCGAGCGCGCCGTGCGAGACGACGACGCCCTTCGGCTCGCCGGTCGAGCCGGAGGTGTAGATCATGTACGCGGCCTGGTCGGGCAGCAGCACCGGCTCGGGCGGCAGCAGCAACGGCAGCGGCGCGTCGAAGCGCGGCTCGATCACCGGCAGCGTGCTCCACCGCACCGGCGCAGCGGCCATCAGCGCGCGGGCGCCGCAGTCGCGCACCAGCGCCTGCAGACGCGGCACCGGCAGCGACGGATCCAGCGGCACCGCCACCGCGCCGGCCTTCATCACCGCCAGCATCGCCAGCACGAACGCGCTGCTGCGCTCCAGCAGCAGGGCCACGCGCTCCTCCGCGCCGATGCCCCGCTGGCCGAGTTGAACGGCCAAGCCGCGCGCGGCGCGCTCCAGTTGCGCGTGCGTGTGCGTGCCATGCGCATCGACGACGGCCGGGCGCTGCGGATGCCGCAGTGCTTGCGCGGCCCACAGCGCCGGCACGCTGTGCCATGGCCATGCCACCGGCTCGCCATGCAGCACCGACGGCTCGCCCGGCAGCGTGGCCGACGCCAGCGCGCGCTGTGGATCGGTGGCGACCTGCGCCGCGAGATCAACGAAGGCAGCAGCCAATCGGTCGATCGTCGCGCGGTCGAACAGGTCGGTCGCCCACGCGAGCTGGAACGCCAGCCCGCGGGCGTTCTCCATCACATCGAGGCTCAGGTCGAAGTGCACCTCGTCGACCGCGACGCCATCGATGTCGATCTGCAGCCCGCCCTCCGCCGGCCGTTCCGATGCGCCGCCGGTGGCCTGCGACGCGCACTTGACCTGGAACAGCGGATGCAGCCCGGCACTGCGCTCGACGCCGAGCGCCTCGACCAGCTGGTCCAGCGGCAGGTGCGCCTGCTGCCGCGCCGCCAGCAGCCGTTCGCGCACCTGGCGCAGCAGTGCTGCAAAGCCCTTCTGCGGATCGACGCGCAGCCGCAGCACCAGCACATTGGTGAAGTGCCCGACCATGCCGGCGAGCTCCGCGCGGTCACGGTTCGCCGACGGCACGCCGATGCACAGGTCGCGGTCGCCGCCATAGCGGTGCAACAGCAGCGCGAGCAAGGCCAGCGTCACCATCGCGGGCGAAGCGGCATCGCGGCGCGCCAGCGCGAGCAGCGCGTCGCCGGACTCGGCCGGCAGGCCGAAGCCGAGCAGTTGGCCGCGGGCACTGCGTGGCGCGCCGCGCTGGCGGTCGAGCGGCAGCGTGGTGGCGAGCGGCGCGTCGCGCAGCTCGTCGACCCACCAGGCTTGCTGGCGCGCCAGCTCGCCGGCCTCCAGCCAGTGCTGCTGCCACTGCGCGTGGTCCGCGTACTGCAGCGCCGGCGGTTCGGGCGGCTGCCCGGGGTCGCGCAGCAACGACGACAGCGCCTGCAGCAGCAGCGCCACCGAGCCGCCGTCGGCCGCGATGTGGTGCACGCCGAGCAGCAGCACCAGCCCGCCGTCGGGCTCCTGGTGCAAGGCCGCGCGGAAGACCGGGCCGCGCTCCAGGTCGAACGGCCGGGCCGCGAACGCACGCGCGTCAGCCTCGGCGCACGCGCCGTGCAGCGACCAGCCGAACGCGTCCGCCGACTCGTCGATGACCTGCACCGCCTGCCCGTCGGCATCCAGCGCGATCCGCGTGCGCAGCACCGCATGCCGCTGCACCAAGCGGCGCACCGCGGCCTGCACCTCGTCGACGCTGCACCCGCCGCGGATGCGCAAGCGCCCGGCCAGGTTGTAGGCCGGCGATTGCGGCGCGCGCTGCCAGGCCAGCCACAGCGCGCGCTGCGCCGGAGCCAGCGGCGCGGGTGTGCCGGGCTCGCGGGCGATCAGCGGCAGCGCGTCGAAGCCGATGCCTTCGGCGCTCAGCCGCTCGATGAAGGCCGCGCGTTTGCCCGGTGGCAACTGCACGAAGCGGCGCGACAGGGAAGCCAGTTCGATCGTCATTCCAGCGTGTCTTCCAGTGAATCTTCCAGTTCGTCGAGCAACGCGCCGAGCCGGTCCGCGGTGTGCGCGGCCGGCCGAGCCGGCAACGCGGCGGCCAGCTCGGCCAGCGTCGGGTGATCGAACACGGTGCGCAGCGCGACCTCCAGCCCCAGCCGGTGCCGCAGCTCGGCGACCAGCCGCACCGCGATCAGCGAATGCCCGCCGAGCTCGAAGAAGTGATCGCGGCGGCCGACGCGTGGCACGCCGAGCAGCTCGCACCAGATCGCCGCCAGCGCCTGCTCGGTGTCGCCGAGCGGCGGCACGTGCTCGGCCTCGGCGGCCGCTTCGGGTTCGGGCAAGGCATGGCGGTCGAGCTTGCCCGCGGGGGTCAGCGGCAGCGTCGGCAGGCTCACCAGCGCCGACGGCAGCATGTGCTCGGGCAGCACCGCCGCCAGGCGCTCGCGCAACTGGTGCGGCTCGATCGACGCGCCGGCTTGCAGTGACACGTAAGCGACCAGCCGCGGGCCGGCCGTGGACGGCCGCGCCAGCACGACCGCCTCGCGCAGCTCCGGCTGTGCCAGCAGCGCGGCCTCGATCTCGCCGAGTTCGATGCGGAAACCGCGCAGCTTCACCTGGTGGTCGACGCGGCCGAGGTACTCGATCTGCCCGTCATCGGTCCAGCGGACCAGGTCGCCGGTGCGGTACAGGCGGCCGCCGTGCGCGTCGAAGGGATCGGCGACGAAACGCTCGGCCGTCAGGCCAGGGCGGCCGAGGTAGCCGCGGGCCAGCAGCGGGCCACCGATGCACAGCTCGCCGGCCACGCCGACGGCCACCGGGTGCAGGTCGGCATCGACGATGCGCAGCGCGCGGCCGGGCAAGACGGAGCCGATCGGCACCGAGGTGGGCCATGGGGCATCGCGGGTGACGAAGGGCGTGCAGTCCAGCGCCGAGGCGGTCACGGTGGCTTCGGTCGGGCCGTAGGCGTTCAGCAGCCGGATGTGCGACAGGCCCGCGTCTCGCCAGGCTTTCAGGCCCTCGAGTGACATCGCCTCGCCGCCGACATGCACCTGGCGCAGCGCACCCAGGTCGCAGCCGGGCTCCCGCGCGAAATCCTGCGCCAGCAGTTGCCAGTACGCCGTCGTCAAGTCCGCGACGCTGATGCGCCGCGCGATCACCTCGCGCCGGAACGTCGCGCTGTCCCACACCTCCGGACCCCGCAGCACCACCGCCGCACCGACGGCCAGCGGCGCGAACAGCTGCTCGACGAAAGCATCGAAGTTCAGCGTCGCGAACTGCAGCACGCGGTCGCCAGGCACCAAGCCAAAGAAGTCAGCCGCCGCCTGCGCGTGCCGGGCCAGCGCCCGGTGCGACACCGCCACGCCCTTCGGCCTGCCCGTCGAGCCGGAGGTGTGGATCACGTACGCGAGTTGATCGGGGTGCAGCGGCAGCTGCGGATCGCTCGCCGGCCGATCCTTCAGCGCGTCGGCGTCGACCTCGGTCAGCACCAGCGCGATGCCACTGTCCTCCACCATCGCACGGCGCCGCTCGGCGGGATAGGCCGGGTCCAGCGGCACATAGGCCGCGCCGGCCTTCAGCACCGCGAGCACCGCGACGATCATCTCCACCGAGCGCTCGAGCGCGATCCCCACGCACGCCTGCGGCCGCACGCCCTGCGCAATCAGCCGGTGCGCCAGCCGGTTGGCCTGCGCATTCAGCTCGCCACGGCTCAGCACCACGTCGCCGAAGACCAGCGCCGTCGCATCCGGTTGCGCCCGGGCCAGCCGCTCGATCGTGCGGTGCACCGGCTCGATATCGGCCTGCGCTGCCTGCGTCGCGTTCTCGCCCTGCCGCAGCAGCCGGTCGCGCTCGCCATCGGCCAGCACCGACAGCGCGCCAACGCAGGCGTCCGGCTCGCGCACGAAGGCCGCCAGCACCCGCTCGACCTGCCCGGCCAGCGACGCCACGGCCGCCTCGTCAAACGCGTCGCGCGCGAAGCGCCAGTCGAAGGCCAGCGCTTCGCCCTGGTGCAGCGCAAGCGTCAACGCATAGTGCGTGTCGTCGCGCGTGCTCGAGGCGCCGACGCGCAAGCCGCCCGGCGGCGCCTGGCGCAGCGCGGCATCGATCGGATAGTTCTCGAACACCAGCAGGCTGTCGAACAGCGCCTGCCCGCCCTGCCCGGCCCAGCGCTGGATCTCGACCAGCGGCGTGTGCTCGTGCTCGCGCGCCGCCAGCCCCTGCGCCTGCAGTTCGCGCAGCCAGTCACCCAGCCGCTGGGCCGGCTGCAGCGTCGCGAGCACCGGCAGCGTGTTGATGAACAGCCCCAGCATCTGCTGCGCGCCCGGCAGCTCGGCCGGCCTGCCCGCCACGGTGCTGCCGAAGCAGACGGTGCGCTGCCCGGTGCAGCGCGCCAGCACCAGCGCCCAGGCCGCTTGCACCAGCGTGTTGATCGTCACGCGCTCGCGGCGCGCGGCGTCGATCAGCGGCTGCACCGGCAGCGTGCGGCGCAGGCCGCCTTGTCCCGGCTGAGTCGGTTGGGGACGGCGCAGCGCCGAAGCCAGCAAGGTCGGCGACGCCAGTGGCGCGAGCTGCGCTCGCCAATGCGCCTCGCCGGCCGCCGGGTCGCGCGACTGCAGCCACGCGATGTGGTCGCGGAAGCGCCCGAGCGGTGCCGGCAGCGCCGCGCCGTCGTAGGTGCGCAGCACCTCGCCGAGCAGCAGCGAGCTGCTCCAGCCGTCGAGCAGCAGGTGGTGCGCGGTCCACACGACGTGATGGCGATCGCCCTGCGTGCGCAGCAGCGCGACGCGCATCAGCGGTGGTCGTGCCAGGTCCAGCGGGGCCGCCAGCTCGGCCTGCGCGAAAGCGTCGACCGCGGCCTCCGAGCGGCCGCGCCAGTCCTGCACCGACCACGGCAACTCCACGCGGCGCGCCACCCACTGCAGCGGCGGCTGCGCGATGAAGCCGCTGCGCAGCACCTCGTGCCGCGCCAGCACGGTGGTCCAGGCGGCGCGGAAGCGGGCCACGTCAAGCCCGTCGAGGTCGACGCGCAACTGCGTGCGATACGCCTCGCCGCCCTCATCGACCAGCGACTGGAACAGCATGCCGGCCTGCATCGGCGACAGCGGGTACAGGTCGTCGAGGTTCGGCAGCGGCAGCTTCAGGCCGTCCAGCGTGGCTTGGTCGATGCGCGTCAGCGGGAAGTCGGATGGGGTGACGCCCCCTGCACCACTGCTGCAGTGTTCGATCAGCGCCAGCAGTTCGCCGCGGAACGCATCGACGAAGCGCTGCACCTCGGCCGCGTCATGCCGGGCCAGGCTGTAGCGCACGCTCAACGCGAGCTGGCCGTCGTACACCTGTCCATCGATCGAGAACTCGTGCGCCTGCGGGGCCGATTCGTGCACGGAGGCGCCGCAGCGCTCCTGCGCCGGCCGCCAGGCCGCGGCCGCGTCGAAGCTGCCGTCGAACTGGCCGAGGTAGTTGAAGACCACCTGTGACGGCGGCAGCGCGCGCAAGGCCTGCTGGATCTCGGGCGGGCCCCTGTGCTTCAGCAGGCCGTGCGCGAGGCCACGCAGCGGCACGGCGCGCAAGGCTTCCTTGACACGCTTCAGCGCCGCACCGGGCTCGCCCAGTGGGGCCAGCACCACCGGGAACAGGCTGGTGAACCAGCCGACGGTGCGCGACAGGTCGATGTCGTCGGAGAGGTCCTCGCGGCCATGGCCTTCGAGGTCGATGCGGATGCGGTCATGCCCGCTCCAGCTGCACAGCGCGCGGCCGAGCGCAGTCAGCAGCAGGTCGTTGACCTGGGTGCGGTAGGCGGCTGGGGCGCGCTTCAGCAGGGCCTCGGTCTGGGTGGCATCGAGGCGCAGTTCGGTGGTGGTCTGTTGACCAGCAAGGTTGCGGCCGTGGGGGTGTGCGACCCGTAGCCCGGATGACAATCCGGGATCCCCTTCGACCGCCGCGTCCCGGATTGGCATCCGGGCTACGAGGGCTTTGCTCCACGCCAAGTAGCTGCTCGTCTTCGGCGGCAGTTCGACGGGTTGCCCCGCCGCGCACTGCGCATACGCCTTCTGCAGATCCTCGAGCAGGATGCGCCACGACACGCCGTCGACCACCAGGTGATGGACTGCGAGCATCAGCCGCCAGCTCCCGTCGGCCACCTCGATCGCAAGGCCACGCAGCAGCGGGCCTCGGGCCAGGTCGAGGCTGCGCTGCACCTCGTCGCACAGCGCCTCGATCTCCTGCGCACCGGCGGCGCGGCGCACCCACAGCAGCTCGCGCTGAGCGGTCTCGTCGTACGCTGCATAAGCCTGGTGCCAGCCGCCCTCGGCGTCCTGCGTGAAGCGCAGCCGCAGGCTGTCGTGATGCCTCACCAGCGCAGCCAGCGCCTGCCCCAGCGCCGCAAGCTGCAGCGGCTCCTGGCTGTGCAACAGCAGCGACTGGTTCCAGTGGTGGCGGTGCTGTATCTCCAGCGCGAAGAACTCGTGCTGGATCGGCAGCAGCGGCACCTCGCCGACCGCATCGGGTTCCGACCGAACTGCACGCGCCACCTCGGCCTGCGCGAGCGGCGCCAGCAGCGCCGGCGTCTGCCGTTCGAACACCTGGCGCGGCGTCAACACCCAACCCAGACCGCGCATGCGCGCGACGATCTGCAGGCTCAGGATCGAATCGCCGCCCAGGTCGAAGAAGTTGTCATGGCGGCCGACGCGCGGCACGCCGAGCAGCTCGGCCCACAGCGTCGCCAGCGCCTGCTCGACCTCGCCCTGCGGCGCCTCGTAGCGGTCGCCATCAACCTGTGCCTCGATGAATGGCAGCGCCTGCCGGTCGACCTTGCCGTTCGGGTTCAGCGGCAGCGCGTCGACCACCGCGATCGCGGCCGGCACCATGTACTCCGGCAACTGCGCGGCCAGCTGCGCGCGCAATTCGGCGGGCACCAGCACCGCGCCGGTCCGCGCCGTGACGTGCGCCACCAGCCGTGCGCCGCCCGGCCCCTGCTGCACGCTCGCGACCGCCTCGGCGACGCCAGGCAGCGGCATCAGCCGGGCCTCGACCTCGCCGAGCTCGATCCGGAATCCCCTGACCTTGACCTGCTGGTCGATGCGGCCGAGGTATTCGAGCTGCCCCTCGCCATCGGCATCGACGATCCAGCGCACCAGGTCGCCGGTGCGGTACAGCCGCCCGCCGTTCGCATCGAACGGATCGGCCACGAAGCGCTCAGCCGTCAGCCGCGCGCGACCCAGGTAGCCGCGTGCGAGCCCGGCACCGCCCAGGTACAGCTCGCCGGCCGCACCCGGCGGCAGCAGGTTCATGTCGGCATCGAGCACGCGCGCCGTGCGGTCGCCGCAGGGCCGGCCGATCGGCACGTAGGCGGTGGCTATGGGGGCTGCATCCCCACGCGCCTTCCACAGCACCGGCGTGACGACCGCCTCGGTCGGGCCATAGCCGTTGATCAGCAGCCGCGGCCGCAGGTGCTCGCGCACCGCCTGCAGCCCGGCGCGCGGCATCGCCTCGCCGCCGAACGACAGCAGTCGAAGTCCGAACTCCGTTCGTCCTGAGCCGGTCGAAGGGTCGGGCTGAGCTTGTCGAAGCCTTGGTGCCATGTGCGCAGGCCCTTCGACAGGCTCAGGGCCACCCTTCGACAAGCTCAGGGCGAACGGATCATCCTCTCTCTCTTGGGAGTGATCGCGAGCCAGCGCCTGCAGGTAGGCCGGCGGGAAGCCGGCGTTCGTCACGCCGCGCTCGCGCATCGCCGCGAGCGTCTGCGCCGGCGTCCACAGCGCCTCGTCGCGCAGCAGCAGCGACGCGCCGCAGCCCAGCACCGTCAACAGCCGCTCGTGCGCGCCGTCGAACGAGAACGACAGGAAATGCAGCTCGCGCGTCGCGGGGCTCATCTCGTACAGCACCGCGGTCTCTCGGCAGTGCATCGCGAGCGGCCCGTGGGCGACGGCCACGCCCTTCGGCCGGCCGGTCGAGCCGGAGGTGTAGATCACGTAGGCCAGGCTGCCGACGTGCAGCGGCACCGCGGGGTCGCTGTCGCTGTCGATGTCGCCTTGCGCCTCCAGCTCGCGCACCGACTCCCGCGTCAGCAACAGCGCCGCGCCGCAGTCCTCGCGCATGAAGGCAAGCCGGTCGGCAGGATGCGACGGGTCCATCGGCACGTACGCGCCGCCGGCCTTCAGCACCGCGAGCAGCGCGACGATCAGCTCGAACGAACGCGGCAGCGAGACCGCGACCCGCGTCTCCGGCCCCACGCCTTGCGCGATCAGCCGATGCGCGAATCGGTTCGCGCGGCGGTTCAGCTCGCCATAACTCAGCACGCCGTCGCCCTGCAGAACCGCCGGCGCATCGGGGTGACACAGCGCATGCCGCTCGAACGCCTGGTGCACCCACTCGCCACCCACCGGCTGCGGCGCATTGACACCCCAGGCCTGCAGTTGCGCACGCTCCTGCGCATCGAGCAGGTCGACATCGCCCAGCGCCGTCTGCGGCTGCCAGGCCAGTGCGGCCAGCATCGCGAGGTACTGCCGCGCCAGCCGCGCGATCGTCGCCGGCTCGAACAAGGCGTCGGCGTAGCTGAAGACCGCCTGCACGCGACCGTCGGGATGCTCCAGCGTGTCCAGCGTCAGCTCGAACTGCGCGGCCAGCTCGCCCAGCGGCTGCTCCTGCACGCGCAGCCCGGGTAGTTGCGCCAGCAGTGCCCGGTGGCGGCGCTGATGGTTGTAGAGCACCTGGAACAGCGGGTGTGTGACCAGGCTGCGCTCGGGCTGCAGCGCGTCGACGAGCTGCTCGAACGGCAGGTCCTGATGTTCCTGCGCACCGAGCGCGGCGTCGCGCGCCTGTGCCAGCACCTGCGCGAGCGGCATGCGCGCGTCGACGACGTTGCGCAGCACCTGCGTGTTGACGAAGAAGCCGACCAGCCCCTCGGTCTCGACGCGCTGCCGGTTCGCGATCGGCACGCCGACGCGCAGGTCGTGCTGGCCGCTCCAGCGCGCGAGCAGCGCCTGCCAACCGGCCAGCAGCGCGGCGAACAGCGTCGCGTGATGCGCCTCGGCCCGCTGGCGCAGCGATTGCACCAGCGCCGACGGCAGCTCCACCGCGTGCTGCGCGGCGCGCAGCCGCGCGTCGGCGACGCGCGGTCGGTCGTTCGGCAACTGCAGCACCGGATGATCGGCACCGAGCTGGGCGGTCCAGTACGCGAGCTGCCGCTCCTGCTCGCCGGCCGCCAGGCCGTGGCGCTGCCAGCGGGCGTAGTCGGCATAGCGGATCGGCAGCGGCGGCAACGCGATCGCACGCTTCTCGACGCGCGATTGGTAGAGCGACACGAACTCGCCGACGATCACCTGCAGCGACGCGCCGTCGGACACGATGTGGTGCATCACGACCGCCAGCACGTGCTGCTGCGGTGCGAGCCGCAACAGCGCCAGCCGCAGCAGCGGGCCGCGCGCCAGGTCGAACGGCTCGGCGTTGATGCGCTGCAGCTCGGCGGCCAGCGAGGCTTCGTCGGTGTCGCGCTCGGCCAATGCGATCGTCGCGGCCGGCAGCACGCGCGGCTGCGCCAGCCCGTCCGGCAAGGCGTCGAACACGGTGCGCAGCGATTCATGCCGCTTGACCAGCACGTCGAAGCTCGCGCGCAGCGCGGCCACGTCGAGCTGCCCGCTCAGGCGCAGTGCACCGGCGATGTGGTACGCGGTGCCAGCAGGGTCGAGCCGCCACAGGAACCACTGTCGGGCCTGGGCGTGCGACATCGGATCGGGTTCATCGGATGAATCGGACGATGGCCACGGCACGATCGGCAGCCGGCCGAAGTCGACGCCCTGCTCGCGCAGCAGCGCGAGGAAGGCGCTGCGGCGCTCGGCCGGCAAACGGGTGAATCGCTCGGCGATGTCGCGGGCGCGTGAACTCATGCTTCAGGTCTCCAGGGTGGCCAGCAGATCGGCCATGCGGGCCAGCGCCGAATCGTCATCGGCGGCCGAGGCCGGGCGCGCGGCCTGCACGGCAGCCCCCAGCGCGGCGAGCGAAGCGTGCTCGAACAGCGTGCGCAGCGGCAGCGCGACGCCCAGCCGCTCGCGCAGCCGCGACTGCACGCGCAGGGCCGCCAGCGAGTGCCCGCCCAGCTCGAAGAAGCGGTCTTCTCGGCCGACGCGCTCGATGCCCAGCACCTCGGCCCAGATCGACGCGAGCACCGTCTCGGCCTCGCCCTGCGGCGGCTCGAAAGCACGTGCCGCCTGCGGGCCGGTGGCCGGCAACGCATTGCGGTCGATCTTGCCGTTGGCGTTCAGCGGCAGCGTGTCGAGCACGGTGATCACCGCCGGCAGCATCGCGTCGGGCAGATGGGTCGCCAACCGCGCACGCAGCGCTTGCGAATCGAGCGACTGTCCCGGCTGTGCCGACACATACGCCACCAGCAGCTCGCCGCCGCGTGCGACGACGACCGCCTCGCGCACGCCGGGCTGTGCCAGCAGGCCGGCCTCGATCTCGCCGAGCTCGATGCGCACGCCGCGGATCTTGACCTGGTGGTCGATGCGGCCGAGGTACTCCAGCTCGCCATCACCACGCCAGCACGCGAGGTCGCCGGTGCGGTACAGCCGCTCGCCGGGCTCGAACGGGTCGGCGACGAAGCGTTCGCTCGTCAGCCCGGGCCGGCCGAGGTAGCCGCGCGCGAGGCCGATGCCGCCGAGGTACAGCTCGCCGGCCACGCCGGGCGGCACCGGCTGCAGGCCAGCATCGAGCACCAGCGTGCGCGTGGCCGAGATCGGCCGGCCGATCGCGATGCGCGTGCGACCATCGTCGTGGCAGCGCCATTGCGTCACGTCGATCGCCGCCTCGGTCGGGCCGTACAGGTTGTAGAGACCGGCATGCGGCAAGCGCCGCAGCAGCTCGTTCTGCGCCTCGGCCGGCAGCGCCTCGCCGCTGCAGATCACGAGGCGCAGGCTGTCGCAGCGCTCGACCTCGGCATGCGCGAGGAAGGCCTGCAGCATCGACGGCACGAAATGCAGCGTCGTGACGCGCTCACGCCGGATCAGCGCCGCGAGCCGCGCCGGGTCCTTGTGCTCGCCGGGGGCGGCCAGCACGAGGCGCGCCCCGGTCATCAGCGGCCAGAAGAACTCCCACACCGAGACGTCGAAGCCGAACGGCGTTTTCTGCAGCACGGTGTCGTCCGGCGTCAGGCCGTGCGCCTGCTGCATCCACGCGAGCCGGTTGTGCAGCGCGTGGTGGTGGTTGGCGGCGCCCTTGGGCCGGCCGGTCGAGCCGGAGGTGTAGATCACGTAGGCGAGGTGCCGACCGTGCAGCGCGACGCCGGGGTTGGTGTCGGGTTGGTCGGGGAACGCATCGCCATCGACTTGCAGCACCGACAGCGACGGTCGGCCTTCAAAGCGCGCCGCGAGATGCGGCTGCGTCAGCAGCAGCGCAATGCCGCTGTCGTCGAGCATGTAGGCCAGCCGTTCGTCCGGATGCTCCGGGTCCAGCGGCACGTAGGCGCCGCCTGCCTTCAGGATCGCCAGCAGGCTGATGACCATCTCGAACGATCGCTCCATCGCGATGCCCACGCGTGTGTCCGGGCCGACGCCGTGCGCGATCAGCGTGTGCGCGAGCTGGTTGGCGCGGCGGTTCAGCTCCCCGTAGCCGAGCGTCTGCTCGCCGAACGCGAGTGCGGCGGCCTGCGGATGCGCCTCGGCCCGCTGCTCGAACAGGCGGTGCACCGGCGCGTCGTACGGATGCTGCTCGCCGTTGACGCTCCACTGCCTCAGCAGCGCCTGATCCTCTGCACCGAGCAGCGCAACCTCGCCGACGCGGGCCTGCGGTTGCCCGACCAGCGCGCGCAGCAGCGCCAAGTAGTGATCGCCGAGCCGCGCGATGCGCGCCGGCTCGAACAGCGCATCGGCATAGCGGAAGGCAGCGCGCAAGCGGCCATCGTCGAGCTCCTGCGTCTCCAATGTCAGCTCGAACGGCGCGGCGCGTTCCGCGAGGTCGATGCGGTCGACCTGCAATCCCGGCCAGCCGACCGGCGAGCGCCCGCCCTGCCCGAGGTGGTTGAACATCACCTGGAACAGCGGCGTGACGCCGGGCACACGCTGCGGCCGCAGCGCCTCGACGAGGTGGTCGAACGGCAGGTCGGGGTGCGCCTGCGCGTCGATCGCGGCATCGCGCACCTGCTGCAGCAGCGCCTGCAACGAATGCCGGCCGTCGACGCGCGCCTGCACCATCAGCGTGTTGATGAAGAAGCCGACGACGCGCGCCGTCTCGGGCCGGTGCCGATTCGCCACCGGCACGCCGATGCGCACCAGCGCTTGGCCGGTGTGCCGGAACAGCAGCGCGTGGAAGGCCGCGATCAACCCCATGAAGAGCGTGGCGCCTTGCGCGGCGACGAGGCGCTTCAATCCATCGATGAAGTCCGCCGGCAGGTCGACCAGGTGCTGCGCCGCGCCGCTGCGGGCCGCCGCCTCGCGCGGCCGGTCGGTCGGCAAGGCCAGCACCGCCGCCGGGTCGTCGATCTGGCGGCGCCAGTACGCGAGCTGACGCGCTCCCTCGCCATCGGCCAGCCAGCGCCGCTGCCAGGCCGCGAAATCGCCATACCGGATGGCAGGCGCCGGCAGCGCCGCGACGCGACCGTCGAGCGCGGTGGCATAGCGCTGCGCCAGCTCGTCCAGCATCAGCTCGACCGACCAGGCGTCGGAAATGACGTGGTGCATCATCAACAGCAGCTCGTGCTCGCCCGGCGCGCGCCGCAGCAGCACGCCGCGCAGCAGCGGGCCGCGGCGCAGGTCGAACGGCGTGCGCGAGATGCGCAGCGCCTCGTCGCGGCGGTGGGTGTCGCGCCGGTCGGCCGGCAGCGCGGCCAGGTCGATCAGCGGGATGTCGATGGCGGCGCTGTCTTGCACCACCTGCTCCAGCACGCCGCCCTCGCCTTCGCGGAACACCGTGCGCAGGCCGTCATGCTGCTGCACCAGTTCACCGATCGCGCGCTGCAGCGCGGGCACGTCGAGCGCGCCCGACAGCCGCAGCCCGCCGCCCACGTGGTACGCGGTGCTGTCCGGATCAAGCAGCCACAGGAACCACTGGCCCTGCTGGGCCGGCGACATCGGCGCCACCGCGCCTTCGCTGCGCGTGATCGCGACTTCCTTCGCGACCTCCGCTCGCGGCACCCGCTCGCGCACCGCCTGCGCCAGCGTGGCGACGGTCGGCGTCTTGAAGAACAGCGCCGGATGCAGCTCGACGCCCTGCGCCTGCCGCACCCGCGACAGCAGCCGGATCGCAAGCAGCGAATCGCCGCCGAGTTCGAACAGGTTGTCGTGCACGCCGATCGGTGCAATGCCGAGCAGCTCGGTCCACAGCGCGGCGAGGCCTTCTTCCAGCGTGCTTTCGGGTGCGGTGAACGGCGTCGGCAGCACCGGCCGGGGGTGGCCGGCACGCACAGGAGCTGCAGCCTTCGCCGATTCGGCGATCACATCCAGCATGCCGCCATCGAGCGGCCCGAAGCGCTGCGCGAGCGGCGTGATCGACACCACCGTCTGCGGCAGGTCCGGCCCGTTGACGATGCGATCGAACGCGGCGACGCCGCTGCGCTCGTCCAGGCCGATGCCTTCCGGCAGGTCCATGTCGACCGCGATGCCGACATCGCGCCAGGCATCCCAGTTGACCGAGAACACTGCTGGCCCGTCCGCGCGACGCGACGCGATCGCCAGCGCATCGAGGTAGGCGTTGGCGCCGGCGTAGTCGCTGCGGCCGAGCCCGCCGATCAGGCTCGCGACCGACGAGCAGAACACCACGAAGTCGAGCGGCTCGTCGCGCAGCACCTCCAGCAGCGTCTGCGTGCCATGCAGCTTGGGTTCGAACGCGGCCTCGACCTGCGCGCGGCTGCGCTGCGCGATCATCCCGCGGCCAGGGTGCACGACCGCATGCACGACGCCCTGCACCGGGCCGAAGCGCTGATGCACCTGGGCGAGCGCGGCGCGCAGTTGCGCCGCGTCGTTGACATCGGCGGCGACGGTCATCAGCTCGGCACCGGCGGCTTCGAGCGCGACCAGTTGCTGCAGCCTGCGGCGCAGCGCGAGTGGCTGCTGCGGGTCGTCGACCAGCCGGGGCCAGTCGCCGTGCGGCGGCAGCGCGGTGCGGCCGAGCAGTACCAGCTTCGCCTGCCAGGCGCTCGCCAGGTGCCGCGCCAGCGCGAGGCCGACGCCGCCGAGCCCGCCGGTGATCAGGCAGACGCCGCCGCGGCGCAGCCGCTGAGTCGTCGACAGCCCGGCCGGCAGCGGCTCGTAGCGCTGCACCCAGCGGTGCGGGCCACGCCACGCGACTGGAGTGTCGGCGCTGTCACTTCGCGCCTCGTCGACCAGCACGCGAGCCAGCCGGTCTTCGGCCTTGCTCTCGGGTGCCAGCAGCAGCACGTCGATGACGCGGCAGCGCAGCGACGGGATCTCCTGGCCCATCACGCGCGCGAGGCCGAGCATCGTCGCCTTCTCGGGCGCGAGGGGCTCGGTGCCGGTGACGTCTTCGAGGCGGTCGGTGACAACCGTGAGCGCGAGCGGCTCTGCAGCTCTCGCTTCGATCGCCTGTGCGAACGCGAGCAGGCTCAGGTAGCCGAGCTCCAGTCGCGGCTTTGCGGTGGCGCTGCGGTGGCCGTCCAGGCTCCACAGGTGCAACACCTGCGTCAGCGGGCCGTCGGCCTGCAACGCGTTCAGCAGTTCGTCGAAGTCGGCGCGCTCGGCCGGCCGCACGGTGTACTGCTGCGCCGCGTTGCGCGCGAAGCGGCTGCCCGGCTGCGCGAAGCTGACGCGCGCACCGCGCTGGCGCAGCTCGCGCAGCACGCTCGCGCTGATGCTGTCGACGTCGCCGAGCACCAGCACGTGGCCGGCCGCGGCGGACGCCGGCGACGGTGGCGCAGTACGCTGCCAACTCGGCGCGTAGAAGATGTTCCCGTCCGCCTTCGGTGCCGCAGCGGCCTCACCCGCTTCCACCCAATAGCGACGACGCTGGAACGCGTAGGTCGGCAGCGGCACGCGGCGCCGCGCAACTCCTTCGCGCCACGCCGACCAGTCGATCGACACGCCCGCGACCCAGGCCGCGGCCACCGTGCCGGCCAGTTGCTGCGCATTGCGCGCATGCTGCTGCGGATGGGCCTGGCTGGCCCACACACCCACGGCGGTCGCGGCGTCCGGATGCTGGCGCGCCAGCGCACTGAGCGTCGCGCCCGGGCCGACTTCCAGCAGCGCCCGCCCCGGCACCTCGAACACCGCGCGCAGGCCGTCGGCAAAGCGCACCGCGCCGCGCAGGTGGCGGCCCCAGTAAGCAGGGTCGACCGCCTCGGCAGCGGTGATCAAGCGGCCTGAGGCGTTGGAGATGAACGGCAGCCGCGGCGCCTCGCGCGGCACCGCGGCAATCGTGCGCTCCAGCTCGGCGACGATCGGTTCGACCATCGCCGAATGCGATGCGATGCCCACGTGCAGCCGGCGCGGCTGCTGGCCAGCCTCGCGCAGGCGTGCCTCGGCCCGCTCGATCGCGTCGACCGGGCCGGCGAGCACGCACAGCTGTTCGGCGTTGACGGCGGCGAGGTCGCAGCCGTCGCCGAGGTACGGCCGCAGCGCGTCCTCCGTCAACGCCACCGCCGTCATCGCGCCGGCCGGCAGCCCTTGCATCAAGCGGCCGCGCGTCGCGACGATGTGCAGCGCATCCTCGAGCCGGAACACGCCTGCCAGGCAGGCCGCCACGTACTCGCCGAGGCTGTGGCCGATCATCAGCGCCGGCGTCGCGCCGAGGCTCATCCACCAGCGCGCCATCGCGTATTCGATGACGAACAGCGCCGGCTGCGTCAGCTCGATGCGCGCAAGCCGCTGCTCGGCCGCGGCTTCATCGGCCGGCGCCGGGAACAGCACCTCGCGCAAATCGAAGCCGAGCTCGGGCCGCAGCAGCTCGCAGCAACGATCGACCTCGGCGCGGAACACCGAGCTGCGCCGGTACAGCGCCTCGCCCATGTGCACATGCTGCGCACCGCCGCCGGGGAACAGGAATACGAGGTCGGGCGCCGCGTCGACCGCAGCGTTCTCCGCCTCGGGCGCCTGCAGCATCTGCGCAGCCAACGCGTGGCTGTCCGCGACCACCGCGCTGCGCTGCGCGAAGGCCTGCCTGCCGGATTGCAGCGTGTGCGCCACGTCAGCCAGGGCTTGTTGCGGATGCCCCTGCAGGTGCGCCGCGAGCAGCGCACGAGCCTCGCGTAGCGCCGCGCCATCGCGCGCCGACAGCGGCAACACCTGCCAGTCGCCGTCGTCCGGCAACGCCATCGCGGCCGGCGCCTCCTCCAGCACCACGTGAACGTTCGTGCCACCGATCCCGAAGCCGCTGACCCCAGCGCGCCGCGGCGCATCGCCCTGCGGCCACGGCGCAGCGACCGTGCTGACGAAGAACGGGCTGTCCGCCAGCGCGAGCTGCGGGTTCGCCCGCTCGAAATGCAGGCTCGGCGGCAGCGTGCGGTGCTTCAGCGCCATCACCGCCTTGATCAGCCCGGCGACGCCGGCGGCCGCATCCAGGTGGCCGATGTTGGTCTTGACCGAGCCGAGCGCGCAGAAGCCCCGCCGCGCGGTGCCGGCCCGGAAGGCCTGCGTCAACGCCGCGACCTCGATCGGGTCGCCGAGCACGGTGCCGGTGCCGTGCGCCTCGATGCAGCCGATGCTGTCGGGCGACACATCGGCCAGCAGGTGGGCCGCGCGGATCACGTCAGCCTGGCCGCGCACGCTGGGCGCGGTGAAGCCGACCTTGTCGGCGCCGTCGTTGTTCGCGGCCGTGCCCTTGATCACCGCATGCACGGTGTCGCCGTCGCGCAGCGCGTCGTCGAGGCGCTTCAGCGCCACCACGCCGGCGCCGCTGCCGATCAGCGTGCCGGCGGCCTTCTCGTCGAACGCGCGGCAATGGCCGTCCGGCGACAGGATCGCACCGGCCTGGTGGCGGTAGCCGCCGTCCTGCAGCAGGTTCAGCCACACGCCACCGGCGAGCGCCATGTCGCAGTCGCGCGCCAGCAGCGCCTGGCACGCGGTGTGCACTGCGGTCAGCGAGGTCGAGCACGCGGTCTGCACCGTGACGGCCGGGCCGCGCAGGTTCAGCTTGTAGGCGACGCGGGTGCAGAGGGAACCGGGCGAGTTGCCGCTCATCAGGCTCAGCAGCTCGGCGATCTGGCCGGTGTCGGCACCACCCGACGATGGCAGCAGGTGCCGGATCAGGTAGAGATTCGGACCGTCTCCGGCATACACCCCCACCGGCAGGTCGAGCCGCCCGGTCGCGTAGCCGGCCTGCTCCAGCGCCTGCCAGGCGCATTCGAGGAACAGCCGCTGCTGCGGGTCGAGTTGCTCGGCCTCGCGCGGCGCGTAGCCGAAGAAGCCGGCGTCGAACTCGCCGATGCCGTCGAGCCGCACGCCGGCCTTCACGAAGCTCGGGTCGTCGAGCAGGCTCTGCGGCACGCCACGCGCGCGCAACTCGTCGTCGCTGAAGCGGGTGACCGATTCGACACCGTCGCGGATGTTGCGCCAGAACGCGTCGACATCGGCCGCGCCGGGGAAGCGGCCGGCCAGGCCGACGATCGCGATCTCGATGCCGTTCGGCTCGTGGGTTTGCATCAGGTGTTCCTTTCGGTGGGGCGTCGCCGCTGCAGCAGCGCGGCGCGTTGTTGTCGTGCGCGGTCGTCGACGGCGCTGGTCGTGGCAGGCACGGCCGAACCGCGCTCCAGCCGCTGTGCCAGCGCCGCGAGCGTCGGGTGCTTGAACAGCTCGACCAGCGGCAGCTCGACGCCCAGCCGCTGCTGCACCTGCTGGTGCACGCGGATCAGCAGCAGCGACTGCCCGCCGAGGTCGAAGAAGTTGTCGTGCAGGCCGACGCGGGCCACGCCCAGCACCTCGCGCCAGACGGCCGCCAGCGTCTCAGCGGCGCGGCCCTGCGGCGCGACGTGCGCGCGGTCGCTCTCGAACACCGGCTCCGGCAGCGCGCGTCGGTCGACCTTGCCGTTCGGCGTCAGCGGCAGCGCGTGCATCGCGACGATCGCGCTCGGCAGCATGTGGTCGGGCAGCAGCTCGGCGAGCGATTGACGCAGCGCACCCGCATCGATGCGCTGGCCGGCATGCGGAGCCGCATAGGCCACCAGCCGCAGCCCGGCCGGGCCGGGTTTCGCGACAACCACCGCATCGCGCACCGCCGGCTGCGCGAGCAGGCGCGCCTCGACCTCGCCGAGCTCGATCCGAAAGCCACGCACCTTCACCTGCTGGTCGATGCGGCCGAGGTAGTCGAGCTGTCCCTCCGCATTCCAGCGCACCAGGTCGCCGGTGCGGTAGAGCCGGCCGCCGCGCGGATCGAACGGGTCGGCGACGAAGCGCTCCGCCGTCAGCGCCGCCCGGTTCAGGTAGCCGCGCGCCAGGCTCACGCCGCCCAGGTACAGCTCGCCGGGCATGCCGGGCGGCACCAGGTTCAGGTCGGCGTCGAGCACGCGCGCGCTGGTGTCGGTGATCGGCCGGCCGATCGGCACCTGCGTGGCGCCGTCGGCGCGGCAGGTCCAGTGCGTCACGTGGATCGTCGTCTCGGTCGGGCCGTAGAGGTTGTAGAGCGTCGCGCGCGGCAGGCGCAGCGCGACCTCCTTCTGCGCCTCGGCCGGCAGCGCCTCGCCGCCGACGATCACGCGACGCAGTGGCGCGTCAATCCCCATCGCCTGCACCTGCGGCTGCTGCAGGAAGGCCTGCAGCATCGCCGGCACGAAGTTCAGCGTGGTGACGCGCCGGCGCAGGATCAGCGCCGCGAGCCGCGCCGGGTCGCGGTGCTCGCCGGGTTCGGCCAGCACCAGCGGCGTGCCGGTGCTCAGCGGCCAGAACATCTCCCAGGCCGACACGTCGAACCCGAACGCGGCCTTGTGCAGCACGGTGTCGGCGGCGTCGAGGCTGTACACCTGCTGCATCCAGGCCATGCAACTCGCGAGTGCCTGGTGGCGCACCGCGGCGCCCTTGGGCGTGCCGGTGGAGCCGGAGGTGTAGATCACGTAGGCGAGCTGCTCGGCGTGGATCGGGATCTGCGGGTCGTCGTCGTGTTCGGCAGCGGTGGCTAGCGTGTCGAGGTCGAGCACGGGTGCCGCGATCACGGGCAAGCGGCCGTGCACTGCAGCGTGCGTCAGCACCAGCGCAACGCCGCTGTCGCCGATCATCCACGCGAGGCGCTCGGCCGGCAGCTCGGTGTCCAGCGGCACGTAGGCGGCGCCGGCCTTCAGCACCGCGAGGATGCCCACCATCATCGCGACCGAGCGTTCCAGCGCAATGCCGACGCGCGTCTCGGGGCCGACGCCTCGTGCGATCAGGCAGTGCGCGAGCCGGTTGACGCGGCGATTCAGCTCGGCACGGTCGAGTGTCTCGTCGGCGAAGTGCAGCGCGATGGCCGAAGGGCTCTCCCGCACGCGTTGCTCGAACGAGCGGTGCACCGGCAGCCAGTCGTCGAAGCGTTGCGTGTCGACGCCCCAGGCGTCCAGCTGGGCCTGCTCGTCGGCGCCGAGCAGGTCGACATCGCCGAGCGCCTGCGCCGGCCGCTGCGCGAGCGCGTCGAGTAGCGCCAGCAGGCGCGCGCCGAAGCGCTCGATGGTCGACGCGTCGAACAGCTCGGCCGCGTAAACGAATGACAACTCCAGCGGCGCACCGGTTTGCTCGCGCACCTCCAGCGTCAGCTCGAACTGCGCCGCAAGCTCGGGCAGCGGTAGCGATTCGACGCTCAGCCCCGGCAGGCTCCGCAGCAAGCGCGGGTCTTCGCCGATGTGGTTGAACATCACCTGGAACAGCGGGCTCACGCCGAGGCTGCGCTCCGGCTGCAAGGCCTCGACGAGCAGATCGAACGGCAGCTCGGCATGCGCCTGCGCGCCGAGCGAAGCGTCGCGCGCCTGCGCCACCAGTTGCCCGAGCGTCGTGCGGCCACCGAGGCGGTTGCGCAGCACCAGCGTGTTGACGAACAGCCCGATCAGCGCCTGCGCCTCGGGCCGCGCGCGATTCGCGACCGGCACGCCGACGCGCACGTCGCGCTGCCCGGTGCAGCGGTACAGCAGGCCCTGGAACACGCCGAGGAGCAGCATCGACAGGGTGGCGCCCTGCCCTTGTGCGACCGCCTGCAACGCGGCGCGCAGCGGCTCGGGCAGCGTGAATGCGTGGCGCACGGCGGTGTAGCCGGCCTGCGGGCGGCGAGGATGGTCGGTGGCCAGCGCGAGGATGGGCTCCTCTGCGCCGTCATGCGCGAGTGCGGCGCGCCACCAAGCGAGCTGACGGGCTGCCTCGCCGGCAGCGAGGTCGTCGCGCTGCCACAACGCGTGGTCGGCATATTGCACACGTGGCAGCGCAAGCGATGGCGACTGGCCGGCCGCGCGTGCCGCATAGCCCTCTGCCAGCTCGTCGACGAACAGCTGCATCGACGCGCCGTCGGAAACGATGTGGTGCATCACGACGACCAACTGGTGCTCGTCGTCGCGCACGCGCAGCAGGCCGACGCGCCACGGCGGGCCGCTGCGCAGGTCGAACGGGGTGTCGAGCAAGCCCTGCAGGTCGAGCGCGGCCAGCGCGATCGGCCGCGGCGTCAGGATCAGCTGGCGCGGCGTGCCATCGTCGGCAAGCTCGAAGCGGGTGCGCAGCGGCTCGTGGCGTGCGGCCAGCGCATCGAGCGAAGCCTGCAGCGCGGCGGTGTCGAGCACGCCGCGTAGCCGCAACCCCAAGCGCACGTGGTACGCCGAACTGCCCGGATCGAGCTGCCACAGGAACCACTGGCGCTGCTGCGCGTGCGACAGCGGCAGCGCTTCGGCACGGCGTGCGGCATCGAGCACCGGAATGGCCGCCAGTGGCGCACCGGCCTCGCTCGCCTGCCGCACGCGCGCTGTCAAGTCGGCCAGGCGCGGCTGCTCGAAGACATCGCGCGGTGCGAAGGCGATGCCCCAGCGCTGCGCGACGCGCTCCGCCAGTTGCACCGCACCGAGCGAGTTGCCGCCGCTCGCGAAGAACTGCGCATCGCGCGACGGCAACGCGGCGCGGCCCAGCACCTCTTGCCACAGGACCGCGACAGCCGTCTCGATATCGTCGAGCGGCGCCGCCGGTGCTTCATCAGCCACGCTGCCGCCCTGCACGAAACGCCCGTGTGCGAACACCGCGAAGGCATCCAGCGTGCCCTGCTCGAACCCCTGCCGGCAGGCGCGCCGCTGCAGCTTGCCGCTGGAGGTCTTCGGCAACGCGCCCGGGTTCAACAGCAGCGCGACCGCCACCGCCTCCCGGCACGCGCCGGCACAGGCCTCGCCCAGCGCGCGCACCAGCGCTTCGGGCGACACGCGCTTCTGCGTCGCGCGCGACACCTCGACCGCGACGCCGACGCCCTCACCGCCGCCCGGCAGCTCGACCGCGAACGCGGCGACGCGGCCGGCGCGCACCGCGTCGACTTCGGCCTCGATCGCGCGCTCGATGTCCTGCGGGTAGACGTTCTGGCCGCGCAGGATGATCAGGTCTTTCAATCGGCCGGTGACGTGCAGCTCGCCGTCGCGCACGAAGCCGAGGTCGCCGGTTCGCAGCCAGCGCTGGCCGGCGCGCTCGACGAAGCTGGCCTGCGTCTCTTCGAGCCGCTGCCAGTAGCCCTGCGCGATGCTCGGGCCGGCGGCCCAGATTTCTCCGACCTGCCCTTCGCCGACCTGGCTCTCGAGATGCACCGCGAGCGTCTGCGGGTCGACGATCTCGACGCGGTGGCCGCCGGGCACGCGACCGCTGCTGACTAACGTGATCGCATCGTCACCGCGGCCATCGCTCGCCTGCCCTGCGGCGAGCGCCGACGCCGAGAACGGCTGCGCAACCATCCCCCGCCCCCTTGTCGCGCCGCTGACGAACAGCGTCGCTTCCGCGAGGCCGTAGCACGGGAACACCGCGCGCGCATCGAAGCGCGCCGGCGCGAAGCGCTCGACGAACGCCTGCAGCGTGTCGTGCCGCACCGGCTCGGCGCCGCTGAACGCGACGCGCCAGCTCGACAGGTCGAGCTGCGCGATCGAGGCCCCCTTCACCCGCTCGACGCACAGCCGGTACGCAAAATCCGGCGCGCCGCTGATGCTGCCACGGTGCCGCGCGATCGCCTCCAGCCAGCGCACCGGCCGCTCGAGGAAGAATTGCGGCGTCATCAGGACGGTCGGGATACCGCGGTGCAGCGGCTGCAGCAGCCCGCCGATCAGGCCCATGTCGTGGTACAGCGGCAGCCAGCTGACGAACACGTCGTCGGCGCCGACCTCGAAGCCCTCGCCGATCGCCCGCTCGTTGGCCATCAGGTTGCCGTGGCTGACCATCACGCCCTTCGGCGCCGACGTGGAGCCGGAGGTGTATTGCAGGAACGCGATGTCGCCGTCGTGCGCGGCGTGCGGCTGCCAGGTGGCGGCGAGCGCGGCATCGTCGGCGGCATCGAGTTCGTCGAGCGCGATCGGCGCGGCATCACCGAAACCCTCGCCGACCATCGACAGCGTCGCGCGCGTCGCGAGCAGCGCCGCCGGTTGCGCATCGTGCGCGATGCCGGCCAGCCGCGCCACGTGCTGCGGCCGCGCCGATTCCGGCGGGAACGCCGGCACCGCGATCAGCCCGGCATGCAGGCACGCGAGGAACGAGACCACGTAGCGGTCGTCGTTGTCGAGCAGCAGCAGCACGCGTTCGCCGGGTGCGAAGCGGCGTTGCAGCCGCGCGGCCAGCGCGCGCACGCGCAGCGCGAGCGCGGCGTAGGTGATCGGCGTGTCGCGCGTGGCACCGTCGACGGCGCTGACGATCACCAGTGCGGTGTCGTCGGGCCGCTCGGCCGCGAGGCGCTGCAGGTGATCGACGAAGTTGCGGGAAGCGTTCATCAAGACAAATCCTGGTCGAGGTTGCCGTGCGGCTCGGCCATCGCGACCACCACCTTGCGCGGGCCCTTGAACGGCGCGCGCGCATGCGCGGCCAGCATGTTGTCAAGCATCAGCACGTCGCCGGCCTGCCAGCGGAACGACACCGTCTGCGCAGCGAGCACGGCGCGCACCTCGTCGAGCATCGCGTCGGGGATCGGCGAGCCGTCGGCGAAGCAGGCGGTGCGCGGCATCTCGTCGGCACCCAGCAGTTCTTCCAGCGATTCGCGCACCTCCGGCTGCAGGTTCGAGATGTGGAACAGATGCGCCTGGTTGAACCACACCGTCTCGCCGGTGCGCGGGTGCACGGCGGTGGCCTGGCACAGCTGCGTGGTGCGCAGGCCGCCATCGGCCTTCCATTCGAAGCGGATGCCCGCGCGCGTGCACCAGGCCTCGACCTCGGCACGCTCGCTGGTGTTGAAGACCTGCTGCCACGGCACGTCGAACTCGCCGTAGTTGCGGACGTACAGCACACCGGGCGCGAAGCGGCGGCGGATGGCCTCGGGCATGTGGCGCCAGATCGCGCGGCTGTCGGCGATCGGCGTCTCGCCGCCCTCCGGCGCCGCGGTCACGCAGTGGAACCAGATCTTCATCGGCCACTCGCGGGTGTAGGCCTGCTCGTTGTGCAGCGGGATGTGCTGGTGCGCCGGGTACTCGGTGGAGGTGTAGACGCCGCCGCCGACCGCGCTGCGCGGCGTCGAGCCGAACTCGTAGGCGAGCAGCGGGTGGCCGAACGCTGCGGCAAAGCTGCGGAACGCGGCGACGTCGAGCACCTCGAAGCCGCGCAGCAGCACGCCGCCGATGCGCGTCAGCAGCGCGTCGATGTCGGCACGCAGCGGCTCGACCGCCTCGAGCAGCGTTTCGCCGGCGCGCGATGGCGACAGCAGGGCCGGCAACGCAGGCCGGGCCGGGTTCAGCAGGTCGGTCATGGGGATCCTCGTCAGGACGGCAACGGTTCCAGCCGCAGCGGCTGCATCTCGTGGACGAGCGCGGCCAGCAGCTGCGGCTCGCTCTGGCGGATGAAGAAGTGCCCGCCGTCCAGCCAGGTCAGCGAGAACAGCGTGCGGGCCTCGCGCCGCCACGCGGCCAGGCGCGCGGCGTCGATGTCGTCCTGCCGGCCGCCGAAGGCGTGGATCGGCAGGTCGAGCGGCATCGCGGGCGGCAGCTCGGGTACGCTGGTGCAGACGCGGTAGTCGGCACGCAGCGCATCGAGCGTGATGCGCAGCATCTCGGGGCTGGCGAACACCTCGTCCGGCGTGCCGCCCTGGCGGCGCAGGTCGGCGATCAGCTGTTGATCGGTGTCCTTGTTCGCGAAGCGTTGTGGGTCACGCTGGCCGGGCGCCGGGCAGCCGCTGACGAACAGCGCCGCGGGCGCAGGCAGGCCGCGCTCGCGCAGGTGCCGGGCGATGCCCCAGGCCAGCAGACCGCCCATGCTGTGGCCGAACAGCATGAAGCTGCCGGCGGATGCAGTCATCGCGGCGGCCTGCTCGTCGCACAGCCGCGAGACGAGCGCCGCGAACGATTCGACGCAGGGCTCGCCAAGGCGGGCGCCGCGGCCCGGCAGCTCGACCGGCACGACCTGCACCCATGGCGGCAGCAGGCGCCGCCAGCGCAGGTACATCGTCGCGCTGGCGCCGGCGCACGGCAGGCACAGCAGGCGGATGGCGGGCGCGATCATCAGCGGGAAGTCGTCGTCGCCTGCTCATCCATCCAGCGGCGCAGCGACAGCGGCCGCATGTCGGTCCAGGCCGCGTCGACGAAGGCCAGCACCGTCTTCTTGTCGCCACTGGCGCCGGGCACCGCGGTCCAGCCCGGTGGCACGGCCTTCCAGTGCGGCCAGATGGAATATTGGTCCTCGTGGTTGACGAGGACGATGAAGGTGTCGTCGTCGCGGTCGAAGCAGCTGGTGGACATGGCAGGGCTCGTGGTTCGCGCAGTGCTGCGCCTTGCCTACCATGACGAGCCGGCCCGCGCTTTGTTCAGCGCCGGCCCTTCGACAGGCTCAGGGCGAACGGAGGGGCGTCAATGCGGCAACCCGTCGTCCCCATGCGCCGGCGGCACCAGCCCGCTCAGCAGCCACAGCCGCGACGCCTGCGCATGCGCCGTGCGGTGCCGCGGATCGGCCTCGAGCCAGCGCGCGAGCGCCTCGTGCTCCGCATCGCTGAGCGGCTGCTCGTGCGCCTTCATCACCCAGTCCCAGGCGGCCTGCATGGCGAGCTCCTGCGCGGGGTCTTCACGGTCCTGGTCGGCGCTCATCGGCGGGCTGCGCGCGCAGTCGCGCGCGGGGCTGGCAGTGGAAACCGCCGATTCTAGGAGGCCCTCATTCCGCCTCGAGAACGTGCCGGCAGCGCGTGAGGGCCTGGACCGCATCGCGGATCATCGTGTTGACCGTCGCCGCCGACACGCCGAGCCGCTCGCCGATCGCACGCTGCGTCAGTCCGCCCATGCGGTACAGCTCGAAGGCCTGGCGCGTGCGCGCCGGCAGCCGGCCGAGCGCCTCGTCGACGATCACCAGGTTCTGCCGGCTGATCGCGTACTGCTCCGGCGTACCTTGCGGCGCCGCGACGTGTTCGCCGCTCTCGGCGTCGGCGAACACGCCGGCCTCGAGCATCATGCGGCGCCGGCAGTCGATGGCAAGGTTGCGCACCACCTGGAAGCAGTAGCCGATCGGCTGTTGCACCGGCAGGCCCGGCGCCACGTCGGAGAGCTTCAGAAAGGCCTCCTGCACCACGTCTTCGGCCAGCTCGCGCCGGCCGGTGATCTTGTGGGCCAGGCCCTGCAGCTTGGCCCGGTGGGCCAGGAAAGCTCCGCCCAGCCCGGCCGGCTCATGGTTGGTGATCGACACGCTCTACCCCCTGGATCATTTCGTTATTGTTGAGAATGATTCTCATTTTCCAGGGCCGCGTCAAGCCTCCGCGAATGACCCTGCGACTGCCTGCGGAGGGCTTGATCCAGAATGCGAACCTTGTTCCCGTGGCGAAACCTGGCCGACCAACGAGATGCGCGTACTGCTGGTGGAAGACGACCGGATGATCGGCGCGGCCGTGCAGCAGGCGCTGGCCGATGCCGCCTACGCGGTCGACTGGACCACCGACGGCCAGCAGGCGCTGGCGGCCGCGCTCGCGCAGGCCTACGACATCGTGCTGCTCGACCTCGGCCTGCCGCTGCGCGACGGCATCGACGTGCTGCGCCAGCTGCGCGCGCGCAATGCCCATGTGCCGATCCTGATCGTCACCGCGCGCGACGAGGTCGAGGACCGCATCGCCGGCCTCGACCTCGGCGCCGACGACTACGTGCTGAAGCCCTTCGACGTGCAGGAGCTGCTCGCCCGCATGCGCGCGGTGGTGCGGCGCCAAGGCGGCTCGGCCTCGCCGCTGCTGACCAACGGCGCGATCACGCTCGACCCGGTGACGCGCGACGTCAGCTTCGAAGGCCAGAGCGCCGCGCTGTCGGGCCGCGAGTTCACGCTGCTGCAGGCGCTGCTGGTGCGGCCGGGTGCGATCCTGTCGCGCCAGGAACTCGAGGAGCGCATCTACGGCTGGAACGAGGAGATCGAGAGCAACACCGTCGAGGTGCTGATCCACGGCATCCGCCGCAAGCTCGGACCGACCGTGATCCGCAACGTGCGCGGCGTCGGCTGGCGCGTGGACCGCACGGCATGAGGAACTCGCTGCAGTTCCGCCTGTCGCTGTGGATGGCCGTGCTGCTGCTGGCCACCGCGGTCGCGGCCGGCGCGGTGTCGTTCTTCTGGGCGCTGCACGAGGCCAACGAGCTGCAGGACGACCTGCTGGAGCAGACCGCCGCGCTGGTGCTGGCCGGCCAGCTCGCGATCAACCCGGTGGAACCGGTGGCGGCGCCCGCGGGCCTGCAGCCGCGCGTCGTCGTCGAGCTGGTCGACTCGGTCGCCGGCGAGCCGCGCGTGAACGGCATCGGCCGGTTGCCGCACGACCTGCCCGACGGCCTCGACACGCACGTCGCCGAAGGCCGCTCGTGGCGCATGTTGCTGACCCACCTGCCGGACGGTCGCCGCTTCATCGTCGCGCAGCAGACCGACCGGCGCGACGACATCGCACAAGACAGCGCACTCGCCGCGCTGGTGCCGCTGCTGGTGCTGCTGCCGGTGCTGCTGCTGCTGATCCATGTGGTGATCCGCAACACGCTGCGGCCGATCGCGCGGGCGTCGCACCAGCTCGACCAGCCGCTCGATCGCCAGGGCAATGCCGCGATGGTCAACGTGCCGGCCGGCGACATGCCCGACGAGGTGCGGCCCTTCGTCACGTCGATCAACGCGTTGCTGCGCCGCCTCACCGAATCGCTCGAACAGCAGCGCCGCTTCATCGCCGATGCGGCACATGAGCTGCGCTCGCCGATCACCGCGCTGACGGTGCAGGCCGAGAACCTGGAGCATGCCGAGATGTCGCCCGAGGCACGCCGGCGTTTCGTGCCGCTGCGCGAGGGGCTGTCGCGTTCGCGCGCGCTGCTGGAGCAGCTGCTGTCGCTCGCGCGGGCGCAGGCGCGGCCCGGCGTGGGT
>NZ_JBFULV010000071.1:0-34046 GCF_054049715.1 Rhizobacter sp. P5_C2
ATCGACAACAACCACATCGAGAACCTCGTGCGGCCGTGGGCGATGGGACGCAAGGCGTGGCTGTTCGCGGGAAGCGAGCTCGCGGGTAAGCGTGCGGCGATGGTGATGAGCCTGGTGCAGTCGGCCAAGCTGCACGGGCACGACCCGTGGGCCTACATGAAGGACGTGCCGCAGCGGCTGCAGATGCACCCGAACCGCCGCATCGGCGAGCTGTTACCGCACCGGTGGCAGGCTGCGAACATGCGCGAAACTGCGGGTTCATGAAGAACATCGAAGCACTGATCGACGACGGCGGCGACATCACGTTGGGCCACATCCATGGCGTTGGCTGCGCGGCGACGGCCGCTGACGACCACAACGCCCTGGCCATGCTCGCACGCCGCGATGGTGAGACGCTCAACGCGTTGCTCAAGCGACTGGATCGCGCCATCGGGCGGTACTACGACGACGGCGAAACCACCGACGAGATCAACCCGCCTTGATCGGCGCCGTCGTCAAGACGGGATGCCTGGCCGCTTACCGAACAGGGCCGAATTCGATCCGACCCCTCGGGAGATTTTGCTAGCACTCTCCCCACAAGAGTGCTTGACCTGGATACAATCCCAGGCACCCAACGCAAAAAGCCAAGGCTGGAACCTTGGCTTTATGCGCCCTAAACCTAACGGTTCCAGGGATAGGGGCCCTCGCGGACCTTCCTAGTACAGCCTTGGAATTATAAGCGGTGGTTTGGGTGACGGAGCCTTTCAGCATGTAAAGGCCCAAGAATGACCCAGCAAAAGCAGGTCTCTCATCGGAGCTCGGAAACGGGCAAATTCGTCACCGAAAAATACGCCGAGCGGAACCCCCGCACGACGGAACGCGAGGTGATTAAGCATCCGCAACCGGCTCAACCGCCGAAAAAGAAGTGAAGCGAGGGGCGTCGAGAGGCGCCCCTTCCTCGTTGAATTCCAAGGAAGCAAGCAATGAAGAATGGCATCTATCACGTCGACTTCAAGTCGAACAGTCAGTCCATCGGGCAGGGCACCATCGTGCTGCAGGATGGAAAGGCGAGCGGTGGCGACACCGGCTACACGTTTTCCGGCGCTTTCAGCGGCCCCGATACTGCACTGACCGCGCGAATCGGCGTCCGCAAATGGAACCCGAGGGCTGTTTCGATCTTCGGTCCGCTGAGTCAGTTCGATCTCGACCTGCTCGGCACGTCCAGCAACTCGGGCACCTTTTCCCTGAACGGTACGATCGTCGGCCAACCTTCGCTCCGCATCACCATTAGCGGTCAATTCATCGGCGAAGCTGCCTAGGTACGTGAGAATCGGGTCGGCGTGGTACGCCGGCCCTTCCGCAACAGAGATGGAATGGTATGTGACCTTGCTCGGAAGCTAAACGAAGCTGTCGCGGCCCTCCTACTTCGGCATGCGCGTATTTTGGACACCCTTCTCCCTTAGGAGTGACTGCGGCGAAGAGTTTGATGAAGCATGCGCCCCGCCCCGCATTGCGCGAATCGTCCGCGAGCAATGGTCCCTGTTTTGAGCTGGCGTGTCTCGACCTCGCGGGGCTGTCCAAGTCACTTGTGCCGGTCGAACGGAAACGCCTGCCCCATCTGCCGCGCCCGCGTCGTCCGGTCGGTGTGCAGGTACACCGACGTCGTAGACACCGATGCATGCCGCAGGTTGTCGCGAACAGTCGTGAGCTCAGCCCCATTCGCCAGCGCGTGACTCGCATGCGTATGCCGCATCCAGTGAGGCGTTGCACGCCGAAGCTTCTCCGATGTCACTGGGCTCGCGGCGTGCATCTGTTCAGCGACCTGACAGAAGAACCGCTGCAGCATGACCCGAAGGCGTGACGCCGTGATCCCGACTCCAGCCTCTTCGAGGTTGGGCACAAGCGGCGTCGTCGGATCCCAGCGCACACGCGTCACCGGTAGCCCTCGCGCGGCCAGGTAGCGCTCGAGCGCCGCGACGGCAAAGAGCGGAACCGACACCTGCCCCTCCTTTTGCCCTTTGCCGAGTACGTGCAACCAGTCATCGCCGTGGTCGTCTCGTTGCAACTGGCCAAGTCGCGCTGCCGCGAGTTCCTGCGGCCTCAAGCCGGTTGCATACCAGAAGTCCAGGACAAAGCGCAGCCGCTGCGCGCCCTCCTCGGTCCAGTCCTCCGTCCATTCGATGCCATCGGCGGCGCCGCGCGTCAGTGACCAATCGTGGTCTGTGAACGCCCGAGTGGCATCCAGCGCGTTGACGCGCCGTGCCCCCTTTACCTTCACGCCGGCGAACGGATTGGCCAGCGAGTAACGCTGTTCGACGAGCCACCGGAACAAGGCATTGATGACGGACAGTGCGTAGGCCGCCGATCGCGGGGACAGTGCCCCCTGAAACGGACGCCACTCACTGGATGAACGCGGCCGGGCGGGCCCGACCCATCGATCACGCGGCAGCGGCCGGCGCAGGAATTGTCGGTAGGCGACCGCGTCCTCCGTTGTCAACGAGCTGAGCGCCTTGCCTCGTTCGAGAATCGCCCACAGCATCAGCCGCTCGGCCTCCTTGCGATAGGCGCGCTGCGTCGCGGATGACTCCTGCAAGGACAGCCAGGCCTGAACCGCCTGATAGTCGTTGTTGGCGCGCAAGGTCGAGGTGGCCTGTGGCGCGCGGAAGGTTCCCTGCGAACCGTCCACCTCGGCAGGGACAAGAAGGTGCTCCCAGGGCGCCACATCCGGTCGCTCGACGACAATCAACGCTCGCGAGCGCTCAGTCAACTGCGGGTGGCCCGCGAAGAAGGCTGTCACCCGGGCTGCACCGATCGCCCCGAGCCCGCCAACCTCGACCCACCACCGCCGGCGGCGCTGCACTCGAAGGGTCAGGTCAGCAAGGGTCGTTATGCCGTGCCTGTGCAGCGCGGCGGCGACCCGTGGCGGTAACCACGCTGCAACGTCATCGGTCAGCTTGGGATCGGGGATCGAGAGGAATCTCAGACCGTCGATCGCCGCCAGGATTGATCTGGCGCGTCGGGTGCGCTGCGCCGCCGGATGCGCGAACAGCTCGGCCAGATCCTGCCGCTGCCGGTCGAGCGCAAATCGAGCGAGCTGCCGCCGCACGGTGGAGAGCATCGAACGCGACGACTGACCGGTCGCCCTGCGCTGACCGAGGTAGCGCACCACCGCCTCGCGTGCCGGCAACCCTGCGTACCAACCGCGCAGCGCCGCGAGCTCATCGGCGCTGGGGAAGCCTACTTCTCCTTCCTGGTTGGTGGCCTGGCGTGTTTTCACGTGGACCAGTTTAGCGAATCGAGATTACTAGTGCGATAAGAATACTTATCGTGATAGCACGATCTTCTCACCGGGTGAGATTTCTATATTCGCGAATACAGAACACGAGGTTCAGCCTAGGGGCCCTCCTACTGGCCAGACTGATTCGCGGCCGAGAAGTTGGCGGACTGTGGCGCCTAACGCGTCACTCGGGCGACAACAATGGCTGTGACGTTCCCCGGAAAAATGCGACACAAATGTCCGACCGCTTCCAAATCGGCAAAGTCGGCCTTTTCTGTCGTACGACACAACTCTGCGACTCCGGCGAAGGCTCCGCGGCTTCGCCGGCAACAGCGAAGTTGCTGATTCATGTCGCAAACAAGCGTCCTACCGAGCCCATTTCGCTAGCCGGCGCGACGAAGCGGGCCGTCCTCGAGCGCACACGACCTGCGACATCTTGATACACAAGCGTTCGACCATGCCGTTGGTCTGCGGGTGGCGCGGCGGGCACAGCCGATGCTCGATGCCCAGGGCCTTGCAGCGCACATCGAAGTGATGCCGCCCGCTGGGCTCGCGGGCCTTGCTGGTGAAGCGATCGGTGAACTGCGAGCCGTTGTCGGTGAGTGCCTCCTTGGTGATCGTCATCGGTGCGGCTTCATGCACGCACTCCAGGAAGTCCACGGCGCTGACCGGCCCGGGTCCAGGAAATCATACGAGGGTGAAGGGAGGGCCGAAATCAGCATGGAGCTGATGGCGCCTGCGGTGCACGCCCCAGTAACCTGTGCTTCCCCGCTCCGAGCCGTCACGCACGTGGACAAGGCACAACCGCAGCAGAAGGATCTGAAGAGCTCGCCCGCGGCGCATCGGGTGGGCGAGGCCTCGTCCCTGCAGGCGGTGGCGCCGGACATGGCGATGACGATGCAGCACGCGTTCTTGGAGGGCGTCCATCGCAGCCCCGTCCTCGCGGCCCAGCGCAAGTTCGTCTCGGGCATCGACGGCAGCCCGCACGTTGTTGCGCAGCACCTTCAGCTCAAGCGCCTGCAGATGAAGCCCGGGATCACCATCAACGACCACACCGGCGTGCTGCAGCGCGAGTCCGCCGGGCAAGGGCAGCCTGAAGCTCACCGGCCACTGCTGGATGCGCTTGAAGACATCCGCGGCGGCAAGCCGAAGGTCACAGGCGTCTCCGACGGGGAATGGCAGGAGGCCATCGCCGAAATCGACCAGGTGGTTCGGTCCGGCGATAAGCCGGCCATTGCGCAGATGTTGAACTCCCTGCAGGCGCAGGCCCCGTCCCTGGCCGGCCCGTCCACATCCCTGGCCGAAGGGGACCAGGACGCGGTCCAGTTTTCAGGCTGGCGATTCGCCGGGGCCATCGTGGGCGGCATCCTCGGAACCCTTCTGTGTCCCTTCATCGGCACCTACCTCGTCGCCAGGAAGGGCTGGGAGCTGGGCAAGAACTGGGACGACATCAATCTGCTCTATGCCGCCGGCGCCACCGTGGCCGAGGTCAATGCGATGATGCTGGTCGAGCCGGACCCGGTGACCTTGCTAACGCAGATCCAGGCAGAGACCGCACAGAACGCCACCCGCGTGAGCCAGCTCTACGCCGCTGGTGCGACGTCCGCGCAGGTCACGGTCTTGCTTGCGCGCGAGCCGAATGGCGCGACGCTTCTCGCGCAGATCCAGGCCGAGGCGGCCCACAGCGTCACGCTCGTCGAGCAGCTCCACGTGGTGGACGGGGCCACCTCCGCGCAGGTCACCGCCCTGTTGGCGAGGGAGCCGAATGGCGCGACGCTGCACGCGCAGGTCCAGGCCGAAGCCACCCACAGCGTCGCGCTTGTGCGGCAGCTCTACGTGGTGGATGGGGCCTCTTCCGCGCAGCTCACTGCCCTGCTCGCGCGCGAGCCCGATGCTGCGACGCTGCACGCGCAGGTCCAGGCCGAGGCCGCCCACAGCGTCGCGCTCGTGCGGCAGCTCTACGTGGTGGATGGGGCCACTTCCGCGCAGCTCACTGCCCTGCTGGCGCGCGAGCCCGATGCTGCGACGCTGCACGCGCAAGTCCAGGCCGAGGCCGCCCACAGCGTCGCGCTCGTGCGGCAGCTCTACGTGGTGGATGGGGCCACTTCCGCGCAGCTCACTGCCCTGCTGGCGCGCGAGCCCGATGCTGCGACGCTGCACGCGCAGGTCCAGGCCGAGGCCGCCCACAGTGCCGCGCTGGTGCACCAGCTCTACACGGTGGATGCGGCCACTTCGGCACAGGTCACCGCGCTACTGGCACGCGAGCCCGATGCTGCAACACTCCATGCGCAGGTCCAGGCCGAAGCCACCCACAGTGCCGCGCTGGTGCACCAGCTCTACACGGTGGATACGACCACTTCGGCACAGGTCACCGCGCTACTGGCGCGCGAGCCCGATGCTGCGACGCTGCACGCGCAGGTCCAGGCCGAGGCCGCCCACAGTGCGACGCTCGTGCACCAGCTCCATGTGACGGACGCCGCCACGTCGCCCCAGGTCACCGCGTTGCTGGCGATCGAGCCGGACGGGGCGACCCTGCACACGCAGATCCAGGCCGAGGCCGCCCACAGTGCCACGCTCGTGCACCAACTCTATGTGACGGACGCTGCCACGTCTGCCCAGGTCACGGCGATGCTGGCGGCCCAGAACGACGGGGTGACGCTGCACCGCTACGCGGCCTTGATCCTGCGGCAGAACCTGGATGGGCAAGCCATCGACGCCGCCATGATGACGCGCATCGGCAGGCAACTGGGCACCACGGCCGCGCTGGCAGGTGTCCAGTCGGGCAACCTGGGAGAAAACCTGGTGTGGAGCCAGCAGAATCCCGATCTGGATGGCTCGGATTTCGGGAATTGGCTGTTGAACGGGGGCGTCCAGCCGAACGTGAACGACGGCAATATGAATTGCTGGGAGGTGGTGTTGTTCGGGACCTTCACCGCCGGATACGTCAACTTCGCCTGGTTGCAGCATTTCTACCAGGCGATGCAGATTTCACTGCAGACCACCCCCGCGGCCTCGCTGATGAACAACCAGTTCTACGAGAACCGCCTGCGGGTGGGAGCCCAGCGAATCTACGATCCTCTCCTTCCGCTCTCACCACGGCCGCTGGAGGGGGACATCGTGGTGTTCGACAGGGCCGTCAGCCATACTGCCTTGGCGTTGGGCAATCCGCTCGGCAGCCCACAGGTCTACAGCCTCTGGGACGAGCCCAACGCCGACGATTTCCTGCAGCTCACCGACGTCGCGGCACTTCTCGCGCACGCCAACGGCCCCGTTCGATTCTTCAGCCCCAGCTGGATGTAGCGCATGCCATTGAATCCTTCGCCCTCCAGGCCGCGATATCAACTGCTGCTCACCGCCCGGTGGGGAAACGGAAACGGAGAGGTCGCTGCGCACCACAAGAACCTGCCGGGCTTTTCGCTGGTCGCCGACGGCCAGGTGCGGCAGGTCGCCATCCCGTCACGGATCCGGTTGGATGGCCGCTCGGGCGTGCATGTCCTCGATGCGCCGGTCGGCATCGACCATTTCGATTCTGCCGGCGCATGGCAGGGCCGCACGGTGCTTCAAGCATCGCCGCCCAATCGGACGCTGCAGCGGATCACCGACTTCGCCGTCGATCTCCAGCGAAATTGCTACCTGCTGGAGAAAGTGGCGCCAGCCCCGGACGCCGGTGCTTCCCATCGAAGCGCGCTGAGCAAATACAACGCACGGGGCGAGCTGCTCTGGCGCAGGGACGGTGACTTCTCGAGGGTCTTTGCCGACACCTCTTCGGCGCTCTACCTGACGGTGGCGTCCCCGGCCCACCGGGTGGAGGTCGTCGACATGGGGGACGGGTCGCGCAGGCAGACCCTCGAACTGCCGTCGGGGCTGGAGCAGAAAGTATTCGTCACGCCTTCAGGACTGGTCGCCAGCAAGCTGCTGCAAGCGGACGGCCTCCAGACCATCGCAGCCTGGCGCCCGGGCGGCGAGCTGGAATTGCACGCGATCACCGGAATCGAAGCTTCCGGCTTGGTCCAGTTTGCTTTTGCCGCCGACGACGCGCTCAACCTCTACGCCTCGATGCCGGCAAGTGTGTTCGACCGCGCGGGCATCGCCCGCATTCCGTTCGAAGGGGACCCGGTCGTCCATGCCGAGTTCAACCAGATCGTGGTCGGGGTATCGGACCAGGCCATTCACCTGTCGTCGACAAAGGGCGACTTGATGCGAATCACAAGCCGCCTGCGTGATGGCACAACACGAGAACTGACGCTCTCATCGGCAGGGAACGCAGCTGCCAGTGATCGCCGGCAGCAGGTGCTGACGGGTGTCGACGCGGCAGGGCGGTTCATGGTCCATCGAAACGAAGGCCCGGGGTCGGTCGGGGAGATCGCGCTCTACGCGCCAGACGGTCGGCTGGAGTCCGTGCAAGTGCCGACCCCCGAGCTCATGTCCGGCGAATCGGTCATGGCCCGTGGCACGGACTGGGTCGTGGATGCCGACGGATCGATCCATGTGCCGATCGCCGATTCGAATGGCTTGCACATCGTTCGAATCAGGCCGGTACCAGCTTGAGCCCGATCACGCCCCCCAGGATGAGGAGGAGGCAAAGGAGCCTCATCGGCGCCGCGGAGTCGCCCAGCACCACGATGCCCACGATGGCCGTGCCTGCGGCACCGATGCCGGTCCAGACGGCGTAGCCCGTCCCCATCGGCAGCGTGCGCAGCGACAGCGACAGCAGAACGACGCTGGCCAGGCCGCCGGCGACCGTGAGCAGCGAAGGACCCAGCCGCGTGAAGCCTTCGGACGACTTCATGCCGAAGGAGAACGCGATCTCGAGGAGACCGGCGATGCCGAGCAGAGTCCATGCCATGGAGCAGCCCGCAGGCCTGGGCCGCCGCCGCGGGGCGCGAACGGAACGCAACGCCGAACCGGTTGAAGGCGTTCATCAGCCCGATCGCGTAGGTGAGGTCGGCCAGTTCCTTGCCGTTGAACTCGGCCGTGGCGGCTTCGTAGTCGGCATAGGGAACACCGGCCTCGGCCACGCGGGTAGCCTGCGCCGCCTAGACGCTTGACGCCGCTGAAGGCGAGTATTTCGAACGCAAGATCGATCGTCCACGAGCGCCGGCGTGCCGACCGAGGATGACGCATCCGTGATGCCGCGCGGGCAGCGTCAGCTGGTGGTTTGCCGCCGCCGCCGGCGCGACCCTGCTGGCACGGTGGCAAGCAACTCCCTGCCGTGTACCGCAGGAGTCGGAGGCCGCCAATCGAGGCCGCCACAGAACTCCTTCCCGTTGTCATCGAGAAAGACGAAAACTTCCGCATCCTGGGCGGTTCGGTCTTTGGCACGCCAGATCTTTGTGACACGACGCATGGTCCATGCCTTCGCAGCCGAGTACCAAGGTGGCATCAAGCACTGCAACTCAACGAGTCTTCCGCTGTGCCCGTCGCCCATGAGCCCGACAAGATCCGATTCCCACCAGAGGCACACGGTGTGCAGGACGTTGACACCGCCCTCGCACACGTCGAAGGTCGCGATGAACCACGGAACGTTGCTCGATAGTTCAACGCCGCGCCAGAACTTGGCGCCAGGGCCGGCCAGTACAGCTGGGATTGGGAATTCGAAGCGCGGAGTTGAAACGAACATGTTTGGAAGGTGATGAGTCGTCGGCAGGGAAAGAGTTGGACCGAAGTGAATCTAGAACGTCACCTGGATCCTCAGCTGTTCTCTCTCGCGAACAGTGGGAAAGGTGTCGGTGACGGCGGCCAAGGCGAGGTCTCGGAACGCCACATGCATAGTGACGTCAAACGTCTTTCTGTCCCGCACGTCGTCGACCTCGACCGAGTAGCGGATCTCGTACGCACACCCGCTTGGAAACGTGATGGGTTCTACCCCATGGTAGGGAATGGACGGTCCGTTTTCGTCTACGCAGGACGGCAGGGGCAATTCGTTGCCCGACTTGTCGAAGGCCAAGTGAACTTCGGAATCGTCTCTTTCCGGGTGGGTGGGCAGTGGTGCCCGACGACGCGTAGTCTGCCCATACATCGATAGCAGCTGCGCGAGCAGATTCTTCGCCTGCGCGCGGGCCTTGTCTCGACTGACGAAACCGGTAATCCGCATGACCTTGGCAATCGACCACACCTGATGTGCATCGTTCGTCAGAATCCGCAGACGGTCGTCGCACTGCAGGCGCTTCTCACACCATGCCAGCCGAGTACTTGCCGCCCTGTAACCGATGATCCGCGAGGTCTCAGTGTCGCTAATCGGCTCGTAGTAGTAGTACGCAGTGCGCTGCTTCTCTTGCAGTTCAGCGTCGACATCAAGCGATGACATGCCGAGCCAGATGTTGTCGACCCATGGCTCGAAGGACCACGGACGAGCCGCGCGATCACCCGCATGCGCCTCGCCCAGCATCGTCGCGGCCAGGATCAGGCTTCCAAGGATGAATGGATAGCGCGCAGCACTTGTACGGTGCGGATTGATTGTCGGCATAAAACGAGTCCTATAGGTTGTAGCCCTAAAGGATTCTAGATGACGTAATCCGGCGATCGTGACTCGCCAACTGATCACTTTTCCTCGCGCGCTACGTGCCATCCGCAAAGCCCAAGGCTTGGCGCAGGAAGAGTTCGACCAGATTTCCAGCAGAACCTACATCAGCGCGCTCGAGCGTGGCCTGAAAACGCCGACGCTTGGCAAGGTCGACGAGTTGGCTGCCGTGCTGCGCGTGCACCCGTTGACGCTACTGACGCTGAGCTATTGCAGTAGAGCGACACCATCCGAGGTGCAGCGAGTCCTGGAAGTCGTGAGGACGGAACTCGATCAGCTCTCGCTTTCCGCATCGGGTCACGGCACCGGCCAGGCGTGAACTGATCGAGAGTTCGCCAAGCCGGACCGGTGGACGCGCACGCGTCGAACGTCCGAAAGCGAGTGAGATTGGCGCCACCTACCTCACCCTTGCAAAGGAACATCGATGAAGACTTATGCGGCCGCGAGAGCAGAGATCGCCAAGCTTGAATGCAGGCAGAGGCTCTCCGCACAGCCGAGGTGGCCGACGTTGTCGCCAGAATCCAAGAAGCCATTGCAACAGCGGTTCCAAGCTCAAATGCAACAGTGGGTTGAAGCCTGACTCGATGCCCGCCCTCCGCATCGAACTCAAGTGCGGCGCGACGAACGTCTCGATCAACTGGCCGGCAGGACGTGCCGCGGGAACTGCTGAAGTGATCCACATCGATGCGGCGCGACTCGCGGCGCAGCCGCTGGACATGCGCACGGGCTCGCACGCGGCGCACTTGGGGCTTCGGCGGCGAAGGGCGGCTGTAGCTGGTGATGAAGGCGTGCCTGTCATGCATTGGTCGCCCGACAGATCGCGTGCACACCGGCGCGCATGTGGCCCGAAGAACCAGACATGCAGATCTCGGACGAGCCGATCTACACCGCAATTTACGCGCACGCCAGCAGAACTATTTCGACCAGCTCCGGACGCATCTTCGAACTGGGGTCTCCATCGAGGCTGGCCGGAGTTCTTGCAAAATGCTGCCGCGCTTCAGTCAATGACTCCTGTCCTGAGCCGTTTGACTTGCTCCAATACGCGCAGGCGAACCTCTTTGGGCAGCACGGTGACGAGAGGCGAGGCCTGCCTCAACTGCTGAGCCCGCTGAGTGGAACCCAAGACCTTGCGCCAGGCGCGATCACGAAGAATGTCGAGCCATTCGCGCCATAGATCGGCAGAGCGCGATTCCCCGGCTTGAAGCCATCGTGTGGCTGTTTCATTGGCACGCTGGACCAGGGCCGGGTCAGCCTTGGCCAATCGGACGGCCTCCTCGTGCAGTGCCATGCTTTGCAGATCCTGCAACCGATGCTGCGCATCTCCCGCCGACACTTGCACCTGCACCACAGGAGCCTCACGCCGCGATCGTGCAGCAGCGGACCGAGGCAGCGGGGATTCCATGGCATTGCTGGCCAGCAATGCCAGTTCGGCGCCTACACCTAGTACGGACATCACGCGAAGGTAGGTTCCGATGGAAGGCGATGGGTCACCAGCCTCGACAGACCGCAGGGTGTTTCGCGTGATTCCAACACGGGCGGCCATCTCGGCCGTGCGTACATCCTGGGCTTGCCGTAGGCGCTTGAGCCTGTCGCCAAGTTGCAGAAGGAGTTGGCGCTCCAAGACGATGTTGATTTCTGCGGCCTTCATCGGATCAAAATTTTGACCCAAGCACGGCTCGCCTGGTAAATATTTTGACCAGTCTGCCAGCTACCAAGGCAGCCATTCGGCGAAACGGTTCTGGCGGGCCCGGACGCGGGCGGAGTGGGTCGGTCGCGTTGGGCGCAGCCTGTCGTCAGTCGTCCAGCACGCTACATTCTGTATTCCAGATTCGCGAATACAGAATATGAATCTCAAGCCACAGGACTTTCTTGTCGCGTTGAAGCTGGTCGCCCTGGGTGCACAGCACTGGACCTATGCGCGGCTGGCGCACGAACTCCGCCTGAGTGCCTCCCAGGTGCACGCCGCCGTCCAGCGCGGCTTGGCGGCAGGTCTGCTGACGGACGCCGCGTATGCGCGCGCTCATTCCGCGCAAGCACCCCTCCACGCACCCGCGATCCGGACCAACCTCGACAGCTCAGCGATCGTCAACCGCCGCAACTTGGCTGAGTTTGCGCTGTACGGCGCGAAGTACGCGTTCGCGCCTGAGCGGCTACCGATCACACGAGGGGTGCCCACCAGCCATGCCGCGCCGGCGTTCGCGGGGGTGTTCGCCGAAGGACATGAGCCGCTGGTGTGGCCCGACGCGCACGGCTCGATGCGCGGAGAAGGCCTGCGGCCACTGCACCCCTGCGTTCCCGGAGCGGCGCTGCGCGACCCAGCGCTCTACGAGTTGTTGGCACTGTTTGACGCACTGCGCACGGGTCGCGCGCGTGAGCGTGGTATGGCGTCTACGCGACTGCAAAAGCTCATCGACCAAGCACAGTTGACGGGTGCTGCCGCAAGACCCAAGAGTGCACGTCGCACCTGACTGAGGCTCCCGCGGGCGAGTTGAGTTCGTGAGTCAGTTCGGCCGCAGCCATAGCTGGCTCCTGCTGACGGTTGAGGGCAACCGACGAGGAGACTCATGCGGGCCTTCTTCGCTGCAACCATCGTCGACCCAGCGGACAATTTCGGGCGGCGTTCGGAGGCGCCTACGCGTGGGCAACACCGTGTTCGCACGGCAGCACTCTCGCAGGCACTCGCCGACGGAGGGGTGTGACGTTGGTCACTACTCAGGGGGCCATCGTGCGCACGATCATGGTTTTCCCGAGCGGGTGGGGGTGGCAGCGCACTGCATGGATGAAGCGCAGCTGACTGTGCGAATCCACCACCCGGCAGGGGATACCAGGTGGACGGGCCGCCACGACGGCGGCAAAGGGAGGCTCCATGAAAAGCACAAGCAAGACAGTCAGCGGCTCCACTTCGACGAGCCGCAAAAGCATCAGCAGTCCGGTAGTTCTGGGCCCGGCGGGCGCGCTGCGAGCGCGTCTGGTGGGTTGGTCCGCCGACGGGGCGCCACTGGTCGCGTTGCGCGGTGAACCCGCCGTGACCGTCCCCGCCACCACCTGTGTCGAGCTGACGACACTTGATCCCCAATCTGAGCCGGAACTGATCGTCGTGCTCGAGCATGGCGACGAACGCCGCCCCATCGTCATCGGGGTGGTGCGCCCGACGGCGATGCCATCGGCAGAGGTCACGCAGCCACCGGTGCCCCTCTCGGCCGAGGTTCGGATCGACGGGAAGGTGACGCAGGTGACCGCACGCAACGAGTTGGTCTTGAGCTGCGGCAAGGCACGTATCACCCTGCGCGCCGACGGCCGCATCACGATCCGCGGTGCGGAGGTGACCAGCGAAGCGCAGGGGGTGAACCGGATGCGTGGCGGTTCGATCGAGCTGAACTGACCCAGGTTGTCCCGAACATGGCCTTCGGATTCGAGCCGGCCGAGACTTCGGCGCGCGTCAACGAGCGGGTGGTCGACCTGCATGCGGATGAATCCGCCTTTCTGTGGTCGCGGCGACGACATGCCGCCCGGTCGCCACGATATCGGCTCAAGGATCTGAGGGACTTGGATGAACGCATCGAGGCGCACCTGGATGGCCTGCGTGCGGCGGGAGCGGCTGGACTCGGCGCTTGCGCGGCGCTCGAATCTTCCGAGGACAAGACCTTTGTGTTCGCCGTGACCGCTTTCGCTTCAGAGCAGCGTGAAGCCATGTCTCAGGCGATCCGCTTGGGCGAGAGTGCGCAGGATCGGGTGCCTTCGCTGGCAGAGGCACTGGCGTGGCTGCCGCTGCCTTGGGCTTCCATCCCAATCTCGAAGCTTCGGAGCTCACCGGTGGAGGAGCACCGGGAGGTCGCGATGCGTGCGCTGGTGGCTCACGGCCAGGATCCGGAGGACCTCCTTGATCAGGGGCTGTCGGCAAGTTCGCCCTCTTGGCGTGCCGTGGCGTACACCAGTTGCGCCGACCTTCGTCATCGCGACCGAGTCCCCGCACTGCTGCACGGCCTGCGAGATCCCTTGCAATCCGGTCGCGATGCCGCGGCGCTCGCGCTGACCCGCATGGGAGACCCCGATGGACTGAATACGCTGCGTCGGCTTTGCGCTGAGCCGGGCTCCGAGCCCTCGACAGAAGTCGTGCAGACCTACCTGCGTGCGTGCGGGCGCGACGAGGGCCGGGCATGGATTCGCGCCTGGGCGAGCGAGACGGACAGCATCCGCTGGGCCATCTACGGCGCCGGGGTGTTGGGCGACGCCGCGGTCGTGCCCTGGCTCATCGAACGCATGGCCGACGAACGCACGGCGCGGCTAGCTGGAGAGGCCTTCAGCATGCTGACCGGCGCCGACCTCGAGTTGTTGGACCTCGATCGCGTCGCACCGGTGTCGGAAGCCGACGACGAAGCCCCGGTCGACGCAACTCGTTCCCCACTGGACGACAGCGGTCTACCTCTTCCCGACCAGGAACTGGTTCATGCGTGGTGGCAATCGCAGCGCGGGCACTTCGCCGGCGCCACCCGGTATTTGCTGGGCCGGCCGGTGGAACTTGGCATGTTGCTGGGGATCCTGTCCTCCGGCGACCAGCGACAGCGCCGTGCTGCGGCGCTGGAACTCGATCTCTCCAACTGCACGTCACGCACGTTCAACGTCGACCGCCGTGCCGTGTGGCAACTGGAACAGCTTCGCGCATGGAATTCCTAAACGAATCCGGCATGCCGGCGCAATGGACCATGGCGTTCGATCGGGGCGGACGCGAGATGCTCGTGGTCGCGGCCAAGGCGACTTTCTCCATACCAAGGGACGGTGAGCCGGTGACGCGCGAGTTGCCGCAGGTGCCCTTGGTCATGGCAGATGAGTTCGAGGGCGAGCCCGGGCTCAGCGCGCCGGCCCTCGAAACCGACTTTGCTTCGTTCAAACCGATGTGCGACGTGCTGCTCGCGGGCCACGCCCATGCGCCTGGGGCGCGGCCCGTGCGCGAGGTGGCGGTCGGCATACGCGTCGGTTCGCTGACCAAGGCCTTTCAAGTCACCGGCCCGCGCTACTGGCATGGCGGTTTGCTGGGCGCTCGACCCGGCCGGCCCGAGCTGTTCGCCTCGATGCCGATCAGCTACGCGAACGCCTTCGGGGGCACCGAGCCTGGCAAGGGGGAAGGCTCGAATGTACGGGCCTACGCAGCCAATCCGGTCGGCCGTGGCTTCAGCCCGTCCGGACGGCATCTGGACGGACTGCCGATGCCCGTCACGCAAGAGCTTGGCCAGGAGATCCACGATTCCGCAGGCCAGTACCGCCCGATGGCCTTCGGTCCTGTTGGACGGAATTGGCACCCGCGCTACACCCACGCCGGAACCTACGACCAGGCTTGGCAAGACGAGCGCGCGCCGTACTGGCCGGACGATTTCGATTTCCTGTACTTCCAGTCGGCGCCGGCGGATCAACGCGTGCCCTATCTGCAGGGGGGCGAACCCGTGTTGTTGAGAAACCTGTCGCCCGAGGGGACGCTCGGTTTCGAGATCCCCCGCATGCCGCTGCAGGTGCTGCTGATGCCACACCGTGGCGAGCCGGAGCTGTCGCAGCCGGTGATCGACACGCTGGTCATCGAGCCGGAGGCGCGCCGGTTCACGCTGACCTGGCGGCTGACGCACCGGCTCAGACAGCATTGCTTTGAGTTGTATCGGGTGGTGGTGGGCGACATCACGCCCACTCGCCGCCGCGAACTGGTCTCACCGCACAAGACCTCCTACCGCAGTCTGGGCGAGCTGGTGCAGGCACGCAGGGGGCGGTCATGACAGGCGTGAGCATCGTTGCCAGCGGCGCCGTGACCGCAGTCGGTTTCAACGCGCGCGCCACCTGGTGTGCGGTAAGGGCCGGCGCGTCGGGCGTCCAGCGCGACAACCTCTGGGACGCGAGTGGGTCCGACTGGATGCAGGTCGCTCGGCCGCACCTATGGCAATGGTGGGAAGGGCCGGACATGCTCGCCGAACTGGCGGCGCCGGCGATCCAGGAATGCCTGGACGCCTTGCCGCCTGGAATCGATCCGGCAAGCGTGCCGGTGGTGCTGTTGCTGGAGCCCGTGGACCGTCCCTTTCACCACCCTGACCTCGGCCGCATTGTCTCGAACGGGTTGGTGCAGCGGTTGCCGCAGAAGCTCTCGGCCTCGACCATCCGGGTGCTGGCTGGCCGTTGCGGCCTCTTCCAGGCCGTCCGTGTGGCCTCGCAGTGGTTTCGATCCGGCCAGGCGCAGTACATGATCGTCTGCGGCGTGGACACCTTCCTTCGCCAGCGCGTCGCGGACGCCTTCGACCAACGTCGCCGCCTGCACACGGCTCGCAACTCCAACGGGTTCATCCCGGGTGAGGCCGCCTGCGCTGTGCTGCTGGCGCCCGATGGCGAGCACCCCGGTGCGCTGCGCATTGCGGGCGCCGCCGCGGCGCGCGAGCCTGCACCCATCGATGGCGACGAACCCTGCAGCGGTGATGGACTGACCGAGGCCATGCGTACGGCGCTCGCAGAAGCGGGTATCGGCATGGCCGACACCGCTGGCTGGTTGAACGACCAGAACGCCGAACACTACAAGGCGAAGGAATGCACCATTGCGCAGATCCGCCTGGAACGCCGCGAACGACCAGCGGCTGAGCCGTACCGGATCTGGCATCCGATCGAATATCTTGGCGAGATCGGCAGCGCGATCGGCCCCGCCCTGTTCGGTGTGGCGCATGCAGGCGCGCTCGGTGGGTGGATGCCAGGCGCGCGCATGCTGATGAGCCTGGGAGAGGACGACGGTGAGCGTGCCGCCTTCGTGTTGTTCACCGATCAAGGGGAAGGCTGATGGGCGCGAATGTCTATGCCAACGGCATGGAGGTCTCGGGAAAGGCTTCCGGGCACAACGTGATCGCGTCGATGCCGGACGTCTGCCTGACACCGCCACCGCCGCCGGCGGGGCCGATTCCCATTCCGTATCCCAACTTCGCGCGCGCCGCCGATACCACCGACGGTAGCCGGTCGGTCATGGCAGGCGGGAAGGAAATCAGCCTCAAGGGAAAGTCGAAGTACAAGAAGAGCACCGGCGACGAGGCCGCCACGCGCAATTTCGGCGGCGGGGTGATCTCCCACAACATCACGGGCCCGGTCAAGCACAAGGCGGGCTCCTTCGATGTCAAGGTCGAGGGCTCGCAGGTCGTGCGCAACCTGGACCTCACCACTGGCAATCACAGCAACCCCGGCGATGGATGCACGACAGTGGACACCGCGGGCGTGGCGCCAGGCCTCAGCAAGGACCCAGGTTGCGAAGAACTCAAGCAGGCGAACGACACTCGCCGCGGGCAGCTGTCGCAGGAGGAGCAAAAGACAACCGTCACCCATGCGGCGATCAAGTTTCCGGATCGATCGACCACGGTATGGAGTTGCAGCACAGCCCTCGGTGCGGCCTACCGAAACGGAAACAAGGGCTACGTCTCCGGATTGCAGCGTGAAGATGTCGGCGTGGACGCAGCTGACCGGCGAATCACGGATACGAAGGACGAGGTCGACGCCAAAGGGAAGCAAGCTTCCAATCTGTGCGAGGACGCGAAGGCGCAACTGAAGAAGAACAACGGCGATGACAAGGTCTACACAACCACGCGGTCCAACGAGACACCGCATACCAGTCACACCGAACCCCGCATTCTTGAGTCCTTGTTCGCCAACGGCGTGCCGGCGGCGGGTACCACGGTAACGCTGGCCATCCAGGTCAACAAGTTCAACAAGAAGACCAAGAAGTGGAGAAAGCTTGACAACCCCTGCCCGCGCTGCCGCAAACTGATCTGTGCCGCCGAGAAGTGCGGCATCACGATCCTCATCTGCGATGCGGCGAACACGCCGCAAACCGTTGAATCGAAAACCGGAAAGAAATGCCCGAAATGACTTGGTCCCCTCCCGCCTATGTCGAAGCCTCGAAAGTTCGTGGGCTGCCCATCAACTTCAAGGCTGACATGCCCACGATGGACCGCCTGTTCGACCAGAACATCTCAATCGTCGATGATTGGATGGATGAGGCCACCGAGCGAGCCAAGATTGCCTTCGCCGCCGGGGCCGTGGAGTGGATCGGATGGCGGCTCGACGGGGTCGCACCTGACACCGATCTGCTTGAACTGGCCCAGGCCCTGTGGGCCGCGATGGTGGACATTCGCTACTGGAAGAATCTCGATCGTGGAGAGCCCGAGTCCGGTGGCGCATTGGAGTGGCTCACGTTCACCGTGTGGCAAGAGGCAGAGGCACTCATGCGTCTCTCGGCCAAGGCCCAGAGCAATTCGGAAGATCTCGTCCATCTCGCGCTGCTTGCGCGGCATGTCCTGCCGAAGTCCGCCCATGGCGAATTCAAGAAGTGGTTGACCGTCCTGCTCGATGACCGTGTAGGTGTGCACTGGCAACTCGACGATGCTTCCGGCGGGCGCGAGGAGCGGCTCGGGCCATTGGTATCGCGCGAAGCACTCGATCCTGCGCAACCGCTGGACGAAGCGGCGATTCCCGCTCAAGTCGATGTGCTGTTGCGCAGCATCGACTGGAAGAACAACCGCTACCTGCGTTCACCGGACGAACTGGCCGCCATCGGCTTCTCCGGCACGCCCTATACGCTGTGAACCCGTTGCAGCGGCCGCCCTGGATTCCGCCCGTCGGTGGAGCTTCAGCACGTCCGCGCTTCACCTGGGATGAATGGCGCATCGAGAGTACCTACCAGCCCGGCGATGCGGCGCTGCAGGAGCGCATGGCGCCGTTGACCTTCCGGGCCAACATGGCGATGTGCACAGCTATCGCCGAGTGGATCGTGTGGCGGTTCGAAGCGCTGTCGGGTGATTTTCGGCCGCTCCTCATGCTGGAGGCAGCATGGGCGGCTGGCGTGCACACGGCCTATGCCCGCTATCACGAGTTCGACGATGACAACTGGCGTGGCGTGGTGCGAGGGCCGATTCGCATGGCGCTGGGGATCGTGATCGACCTGGTGTGGGGCATGAAGACAGTCGAGCCCGGCCGCAACGTAGCTTGGGCGAGCCAGCTTGCCGAACTCGTTCTCCCGGATCCATCCGCTTTCCGCGCCTGGCGCGAACTGTGCGTTTCCCGCCTGGAGGCGCGTTTTCCGGCGAGCGATGGCGAAGCCGTCTTCGAGGACGAGATCGATATCGGCGCGTGGGTGCCGCGCGAACTGTTCGATCCTGGTCGATCCGTTGAAGCAGATGATGTCCGACCGCTCATTGAGCAGTTTGTGGCCTCTCTCGATCCGGGGCGCAACCCCTATCTGCACACGCCGGCGGAAATGAAGGAGTTCGCGGACTACGCAGGATCGCCGTATCGGATTGGCGCCGACGATCATTGACGCGGATAGATCGCGAGCTTTCCCGAAGATTCGCCCTGACGTCTGTTAGTAAGCGGTCGGTGGAGTCACGTTGACCTCACCGAGCGGTGCCTAGGGCAGATGGCATACGGTGCGATGACTCCTCTTCAACGCATGGCCGATCCGGCGGAGATCGGGTCCTCGGACCGCGAAGCTCACGCGGCGCCCTCCGTCAACCGGGATGCAGTTGGGTGCGGCGTGCCTCGGTGCGCTGGCGCAGCTCGGCCAGCACTGTGTCGCCGCTGTGGCTCAGGCCTGTAGCCAGGAAGTCTTTCAGCGCGGCGCCGCAGCGTGCGTCAAAGTTGCGCTGGGCATGGCGAAGCTCGACCGCGCGGCGAACCGAAGACTCTACAAAGGCGGACAGTGTCTCGCCTTCGACCAGCACGGCCTCAAGATCCGCGCGTAGCGCCGGCTCGATGCGAACTTGGGGCAGAACAGCGGACTTCATGCTGCACTGTAGTGCTTTTGCGTAGCGCCCGGTGCATCTTGTGCCGTCGGCACGAGAAGCTGCGGGCGACGATCGACTGATCGTTCTTGCGCGAGCAGCGCGCTGAGTTGCTACGCTCGGGGCGTTGAGGGTCAAGTGGCCTCGCAACGAGGCTGAGCCTCATCGCAGAGGTCAGAGCCGACACTTGATGATCCTCATCGACCGGCAGCACCCGCTGCACAGCTGCCACTGACCGCGACGACCCTGCCGGCAGCAACTGGTCGTGTGCTCCACTTCACAGACCGTGGGACGGTAAGTTTGACAGCGTGCCCCGATGTTCTCCATCGGACCGGTCGAGTCTGACGTGGATTTGCACACTTCATCGCGCTGTCACACAGGAATTCCACCATCCCGTCCTTGAGCTTCTCTTGTGCTGGGACTGGACATGGCGAAACTCGATCAACGCCCCCCCGCTGCCACTTCAGAAGGCAGTGGCGAGCACGACCTGACGCCCGTCGCTCAGTATGTTCGGATGTCAACCGAGCACCAGCGATACTCGCGCGAGAACCAGTCCCGCGTGATTTCCGAATATGCGGTGCGGAACGGCATGCGGGTGGTTCGCACATACGCGGACTTAGGCAAGAGCGGTCTCGAGTTGAAAGGGCGAACGGCAATGCAGCGGCTGCTGCTGGACGTCGGGCAGCCTCTCATTCCATTCCACGCCGTCCTGGTCTACGACGTCAGTCGATGGGGAAGATTCCAGGACCCAGATGAAGCAGCAGCCTGCGAGCTGACGTGCAAGCGCCGTGGCATCCGCGTCATCTACTGCGCAGAACAGTTTGCGAATGACGGATCGATCTCATCCTCAGTGCTCATCGGGCTCAAACGCAGCATGGCGGCTGAGTTCAGCAGAGAGCTCTCGGTCCGGGTGTTTGCAGGCGCTTGCAACATCGCCAAACAGGGCTACGCACAAGGTGGAGTGGCGTGCTTTGGGCTTCGCCGTGTTGTGGTCGACGAGACTGGCCGGGTGAGAGGAACACTCGCACTCGGCGAGCGCAAGGGCATTCAGTCGCACCGCGTTTCACTTGCGCCTGGCCAAGTGGCCGAAGTCGCGGCTGTTCGACTCGTCTTTCAGCTGTTCATCGACAAGCGCCGTACACGATCGGAGATCGCTGAGCTCCTTAACGCGCGCGGGATTGCTTGGGTTGGTGGCCACCCCTGGAGGATGGAAGCCGTCCACGCAGTCCTGACGAACGAACGTTACGCAGGCACCGCCATCTACAACCGCAAGTCGGGCAAGCTCAAAGTGCCAGTGAGGGAGAACGCCCGTGAACTGTGGATTCGCAAGGAGGGTGCATACGAGGCCATCATCCCGATGCGACGCTTCCTGCAGGCCCAGCAGATGATCCGTGATGCAGCGAAGCGGCTCGATAGGAATGACATGCTGCGCGGCGCGGCGCAACTGCTTGTTCAGCATGGCCACCTATCCGCGGACATTCTTGCTAAGAGCAAAGACGTCCCGTCCGTCGCCTCGTATCTCCGGATTTTTGGAAGCCTGACCAAGCTCTATGAGCTGGTCGGCTTCGACCTGAAGCAGAATCGGGAGTTCGAACAGGTCAATCGCTCACTCAGGGAACGGCGCCAACAGTTCCTGGCTGAAGTACAAGCCGGTCTTCTTGCCAGCGGAAATTCTTGCACTCTCGACCCAGAGACCAGCTGGCTCACTGTCAACGGCGAACTGACCGTGCACATCGTCGTGGCGCCGAACCGAGGCAACGCGCACGGCTACTACCAGTGGCGAGTTCACATGCCTTCAGTGCCCTCCGACGTCGTGGTCGTCGTCCGGATGGACTTCGACAACGCCCGCGTGCAGGACTACTACCTGCTGCCATTGATGGACATGCCTGCGTCGAGACTGCCGCGGATGGATAGAAATGGCCGTGCCCTGGATGTGTACCGCACGAAGACGTTAGCCCCCCTGTACGCTCTCGTGGCACGAGCGCCTCTGTCGAGGCAACCCCAATGAAAGCGGTCGAGAGGGCTCGGAGGATTGAACCTTCGGTAAGCCAGATCGGTAGCCCAGGCGGCAAGCGGAGGAATCACCATCAAGAACCGGGCCCGCGCGGGGGCCATCATCCACCGGATCAAGAACTGGTCGCGATTTATCAGCAGCAGACGCAAGAGCATCGCTTGCTTCAGCGAAAGGCAGACCGCGCGCAGGCTGCGTTGAAGACAGCTCAGAAGATCTTCAAGGAACTACTCGCGGATCCGGAGTTCGTCTCGCTCTTGAGGAGCGAGGGCAAGGGTACTGCGCCGCGCTTCCTCCTCGAGGGTGTGTCCGATGTGGAGATGGTTCAATGACCGCCCTCGACACGTCTGCCAGACTGGCCTTCAACCCCACATATTTGAAGCTTGAGCTTGATCAGCTTCATAGCAACAAGGTGCCGACCCAGTCGGTTCTCAGCGGCGCAAAGTACCAGCAGATACTCGGATCTATTCGTGCGGTTGGCCTGCTTGATCCACTGGTCGTTGTTCCTAGATCGCAGTACGAAGGCGGGGGCTACTTGGTTCTCGACGGATGGCTTCGCAAGGTGGCACTACGCGAGGCCGATCTCAATAGTGCGCAGTGCCGGATCCTGACGGACTGTGAGGGCCTGACTTACAACCGCCAGGTCAAGCGGCTCTCAGCTGTCCAAGAGCATCTACTGATTGTTCGAGCTGCAGAGGGAGGCGCTTCGATGGCGAGCCTGTCTCAGGCGCTCGGCATCTCAGCCGAATCCACACGAGACAGGCTTCGGATGCTCGACGGAATCTGTCTCGAAGCCGTCCAACTTCTTGCGGACAAACCGGCCACCAGGGGGTTATTCAAGGCGCTTCAGCAGATGAAGCCGTCCCGGCAGACTGACGTCGCACAAGCGATGATCGATCTCCGAAACTACTCGGTGAAGTTCTCGTTGGTGATGTTGCACGCTAGCCCGGCTGAGTTGCTGGCGGAAGACGCCCAGGCTCATAGGCAGGCGAACGCCCCGTCGGAGGCCCGACAGCGTCTTCAGCGAGAGATGGCGACGGTTGAGTCGAACGCGAAGAGACTGGAAGAGACGTACGGCCCCAACTGCCTGCAACTTGTCGTGGTGAAGGCCTACATACGATCGCTCTTGGAGAACGCCAAGGTCGTCGGCTGGCTCGCCCGCAATCGAGGGGACTACCTGCGTGAGCTGCAGTTGATCGCTGAAATCGAGGTGCTCGATCCGGTAACCTGGCAATCGCCCAAGGCGTGAGCGGCCGCCACACGGGCATGAACCGCCTGACCTCCCCTGCCTGGCACCTCCAGGGTGCCGGCCCAGCAAAGCAAATCCTCCGGGAGGTCAGTGAGGCTTGTCTACAGGAAACGACTGCATCAGATCGATCAGCCACAACCTCGTCATGCCAACAGCCTTGAGCTGGGGCCCTGCGTTGGGGTTCTCCGTGAAGGCATCACGAAGCAGATCCAGCTCAGCGACTGCCTCACGACGGAATGCATCCTTGTCCGGCAACAGCTTCACGAGCGCAGCGATCATGGCCATCGCACAGATCACTTCACCCTGCAGGTAGCTKGCTGTCTCGCTGGGCTTCACTTCGTCGCTCATTCACTCACCTCGCAAACAGCCGAGRAARSGTCGATTGAATCTCGTTGAGGGCGCCTGTGCAAGAGTGCTTTCRSGAGGACGRMCCGGTCCAAAAATCTCACCCCCTGCAGCTGATCCGCAGTAGAGTGATCTCTCGAYGGGTATTTCCAACCTGTGCTGCGTTTGCACATGTATTCGGAGGCACGCATGTCCAGTCCAATCTCGAGATCCGCCTGGGTTGATCGCGTTTTCACGAAGCTGAGCAAGCTTGATCCGATGGCAACGATGGTCGATCTGCAACAGGTGGCCGCGCGCTCCTACGAGGCGGAGCGAAGTGAATCGCCTGAGGGCTGGGCTGAGAACTACCACCTGAGCACGCACCAAGCTGACCAACGCCAGTGGCGGCGGGAGTTCTGGGACAGGGCGTTGGAGGTTGAACCCAGGTTGAGCCTGAGGGAGCTGTGGGACCTCGCAGATTTCTCGTGGCGCGAGTACCCCACTCATCGTCGTTCAGCGCGTGTCGCGGCCAATCACGCGCTCGGCGTAGAGATCGACTGCACTGTGCAGATCTGCGAACTGGCCGGCACCGAAGGCAAATGCTCCGGATGAGCGCTTGACGCGCTGCGTGCCAGGTCGCCACTTCTACTGCGAGCCCACGCCACCCTCAATCTGTACTGCGGCGGACTGAGCGGCTGGCGTTGATGCCTTTCGAGAAACGCGTTGCTTGCGTTTCGTTGGTTCGGTGGAAGGTTCGACGCTCGACGGAGATCCCGAAGCATCGATCAGGAACCGGTTGCGGTTCTTCACACCAACAATCCAATTCGGAGGCTTGCCTCGCCCAGTCCATGTCTTGCCAGACTTCGGATCCCTGTACTTGGGCGCTCCGACAGTGATCTTGGCCTCGCGTCGACCCTTGACGGCCGCCCGTTTTCCGATGGTTCGCGAGAGCCCCAGATCCTCATGCGTCAATCCGTAGGCGGAAATGGCTTCTTTGATTCTGGATATGACGCCGGCCACTTCCGCTTTCCGCAGTTCCTCGGCCTCGCGTTCCAACTTGACAATCTGAGCCTTTAGCGACGCATAGGTCTTCATGAATATGTCTCCAACGAAGTATCGGAATGGGCCATTCTCGCCTTGATTTGATGTTGAGCGCCAGTCGCTGGGGGCGTCGAAGCGGTGAGCGCCCTGTCCAAGCCAGAGGTCAGCTTTGCAGGGCGGATTCAACCGGTCGACAGTGAAGCGCTAACGTCCGCTTACGGCGGTGTTGCAGCCGTTGCGAGGCGGCGCTGGCGCCCCGCCATTGTTGATCTTGAAAACTGTTCTCATGGGGGGTTGATTTGCTTCAAGTGTTGATGCGGTAGACCTCGCCTTGGGTCGAGGCCACCCACAGCGCCCCGTCAGCCGCGAAAGACAGGCCCGATATTTCGTTCTGGTTGAGGTTTTGCGTGCTCGCGTCAAGGCGCCGTAGCTCAGTGAGCTGGCTGGTGCCGTCGATGCGCAACTCCACCAGCAGCGCGCCGCTGCTGACCGAGCCAAACCACAGGTGGCCGGTGGCAGGCGCGATGGCCAGGCCGGCGCCCGTCTGCACGCCAAACGGCGCGGTCACTGCGGCCAACTGCGCGCCGCTGGCCGCACTCAGCTCGATGATGCGGTTGGCCGGGCCATTGCTTTCGGTCAGGTAGATATGGCCATTGGCCGGGTTGAAGGCGGCGCCGGTGAGCCGGTAGGTCGCATCGAGATTCAGGCTCGCAATCACCGCGCCGCTGCCGGTATCGACGGCAAGCACGCGGTCGTTGCCGCTGACGCTGCCGTTGAAAACCAGCAAGCTGCCCGCAGGCACGGTGCTGCTGCCCAGGGTCATGGCGGCCGTCAGCACGTGCAGGCCGATGTTGTTGAAGACGATGATCGAGCCGAAGGCGGCGCTCAAAGTCAGGGTTTGCACGGTCTGGCCGGTGGCCGGGTCGATGCGCAGCAAATGCGCCGGGCTGGCCTGGTCGCTAACCCACAAATGGCCGCTCACCGGGTCGACAGCCACATCGCCCAAGCTGCTGTTGCCGATCGGCACGTTCACGCGCACCGTGTTCAGGGCCAGCGGCGCGCTGCTGCCGCCGGCCGTGCTCACGCTCACCGGGCCCAGGCCGTGCGACGGCAGCGCGACGCGGTCGATGCTGGCGCTGGTGTTGTTCGTGACCTCGATATGGACGCTCGGGTCGAGCGGTGTGTCGTTGGCGCTGGCGCCAGCAAACTGATAGCTGGCGTTGCCCTCAACAAAACCTGTCCCCGTCAAGATGATGCGGCTTTGAATGTCCACGCTGGTGAGCGTGGGCACGATTTGCAGCAAGGGCTGGCTGGCCGAGCCGAACACCTGCACGCCGAAGGCGCCGTTCAATTGCGTGGGCAGCGTCAGGTTGGCGCTGCTGCCGTTGGCGGCGGCGGACGATGGGCTGAGCTTCACCATGCCAAGGCTGCCATTGCCGTCGATGAAACGCAGCAGCACATCGGTGGTGGTGCTCAAGCCCTGGCCGCTCAGGCTGACGGCTTGCCCGGCATGGGCCGATGCCTGCACCGGGTCGGCCGGTGTGCCGGTCGGGGCGACCGCGTTCACGCTGGCCACGTTGACACTGAAGGGCGTGCTCGTGCCGCCGATGGTCTTGACGCTGATCGGGCCGAAGGCGGCGTCGCTCAGCGGCAGCACCACGCGCGTGAAGCGGCCCAGGTTCTCGGGGCCGGCAGTGCGGGTGCGGTCCAGCAGCTTGAGCGTGCCGAAGCGGTACTCGGTGTCAGCCGCTTCCAGTATGCCGGTACCTTCCAGCAGCACCGATGCCGACTTGCCGTCTGTCGACGCCGATTCGACCTGCAGGTCGATCACCGTTGGCACGATTTGCAGCAGCAGGCCGCTGGTGTCGCGCTCCAGCCGCACGTGGCCGGTGTGGGCGGTGGTGGGCACGATGGCGGTGAGCGTCTGGTTGGTCAGGCTCACCGTGGTGGTGACGGTCAGTTCGGACAGGTTGCCGAAATCGCTCAAGGTCGTGAACACCAGCCGGTCATTGGCCACCAGGCCGCTGCCCGCAACCGTGATGCTCTGCCCGGTGTTGGCCGAAGGCAGTGCCGCCAGGGCCGCGCTGCCGCTGGCGGCTGTGGTATTGATGGCCGTCAAGTGGCGCGAGGCGGCGCTCAAGCTGCTGCTGCCCCCGCTGCTGGACACGACGACCACGCCCGCACCGACGCCGGCCGGCACGGTCAGGCTCAAGAGCTGCTGCACTTGCTTGCTGGCGGACGAGTCGAAGATGCCGTCGACGATGGTGCGCACGGTGAAGCCCGTCACCGCGCGCCCGTCTATCGTGACGCTCAGGTCCGGCGCGTTGAAGCCCGAGCCTTCGAGCACGATCGCCTGGCCCGACGCCACCTGGCCGCCGATGCCGCGCAGCACCGGCACGATTTGCAGCGGCAGGCTCACGCCGCTGCCCAGGATTGTTACCAGGCCGCTGCGCACCAGCGCCGGCACGCCCACAGTCAAGGTCGTGCCATCGGCGCTGGCAATGCCGTTCAAGGTCACGGTGCCCAGCGTGCCGCTGTCGTCCCGCGCCTGGAACTGCACCAAGGTGTTGATGGTGGCCAGGCCCTGGCCGTGCAGCGCAATCGCCTGGCCATTCACGGCCGAGGGCGCATTGGCGTTGGCGGGGGTGCCGGCGCTGGCTGTGGCGGTGATGGCGGTGAAGCCGACGATCGGCTGGGGCGCAATCGGGGCGACGGCGATTTCGGCCGAGCCGCCTTCGGTCGTGATGCGGATCGGGCCGTCCAAGGTGCGCGGTGCAACCACGTCGAGGGTGTCATTGCGCGGGCCAGTCACGTCCAGCGGCGACAGCACGCTGTCGGCATCGACCAAGTCAATGCCGCCGATGCGCACCGTCAAAGCACCTTCCACGAAGCCCGAGCCGCGCAGCCTGAACAAGTCATCGGCGCCGGGGCGGCCGATCTCGACGCCGCTCAGGGTCGGCACGATTTGCAGGCGGATGCCGCCGGCTTGGCTGTCGAGTTTGACGTCGCCGCTTGCGGCTGTGTCGGGCACCAGCACTTGCAACCGCGTGCCGCTGACGTTGACGATCAGCGGCGTCTGCACCGCCACGCCGGTGCTGCCGTCGTTACCGCGGGTGTTGAACAGCACGCGCGTGGCGGCCGTGAAGTGGGCGCCGATCAGCTCGATCACCTGGCCCACGTGGGCCGAGGCCTGGGTGCCGTTGGCCGGCACGCCGTCGCGCGCGCTGGCAACGATCTGGCTCAAGCTCGCCGGGGGCGCTGCCGCTGCGTGGATGTCGATGCGGTACAGCTCGGCCTGAGTGGACGCGACCCACAGCGCGCCGTCGGGCGCGAAGGACAGACCCGAGACTTCGTTCTGGTTGAGGTTTTGTGCGCTCGCGTCCAGGCGCCGCAACTCGCTGAGCTGGCCGGTGCCGTCGATGCGGTATTCGACCAGCAGCGCGCCGCCGTTGGCCGTGCCCAGCCACAGGTGGCCGCTGCTCGGGTCAATGGCCAGGCCGGCAGCGTTGAGCACGCTGAAGGGCGCCGTGATGGCGGCCAGCTGCGCGCCGCTGGCCGAACTCAGCTCGATGATGCGGTTGCCCGGGCCGCCGGTCTCGGTCAGGTAGATGTGCCCATTGGCTGGGTTGAAGACCGCGCCATTGAGCCCATAGCGAGCGTCCAAGGCGAGGCTCGTGATGACCGCACCGCTGGCCGGATCGACCGCCACAACGCGATCCGGCCCGCCGATGTTGCCGTTGAATACCAGCAAGCTGCCCGCAGGCACGTTGCTGCTGCCCAGCAGCATCGGCGCGGCCAATTGCTGCAGGCCGATGTTGTTGAACGGGTTGATCGAACCGAAGGCCGGTGTCAGCGTGATGGTTTGCAATACCTGGCCGGTGGCCGGGTCCAGGCGCAGCAAATGCGCCGGGCTGGCTTGGTCGCTGACCCACAGCTGGGCGCTGGCAGGGTCCACCGCCACGTCGCCGATGCCGGCACCCGGCGGCAGGTTCACGCGCAGCGTGTTCAGCGCAAACGCGGCGCTGCTGCCGGCCGCGGTGGTCACGCTCACATTGCCCAGGCCGTGCGCAGGCAAGGCAGTGCGGTCGATATTGACCAAGCGGTTTTGATCCACGCCGTCATTGAACACGTCGATGTGGTTGCCGGCATCAAGCGCGCTGTCGCTGACGGTGGCGCCGGCAAAGCTGTAGCTGGCATTGCCTTCAACAAAACCCGAGCCCAGCAGCACTGTGCGGCTTTGAATGTCCGCGCCGCTGAGTGTGGGCACGATTTGCAGCAGCGGCTGGTTCGCAGATCCAAAGATCTGCAGCGCCACCACGCCATTGGCAAACGCGGGCACGACGAGGCTCGCGCGGCTGCCGTCCTGGCTGGCCGCCACCGGGCTGAGCCGCACTGCGCTGGGCGCGCCGTTGATGTCGGTAAAGCGCAGCAGCACATCGGTGTTGGTGTTCAAGCCCTGGCCGACCAAGGTGATGGCCTGGCCCGCGTTGGCCGAAGCCAGCGCCGGGCCGGCCGGCGTGCCCGATAACGCGCTGGCCTCCAGACCTGTCAGGTTGACGCTGAACGGCGCGCTGCTTCCCCCGGCCGTCGTGACGCTGACCGGGCCGAACGCAGCGGCGCTCAGCGGCACAGTCAGGCGCGCCGTGCCGTCGCTTTGCACGTCAGGCCCGGCGCTGGTGCTCGTGTCCACCACGCTGGTGGCGCCAAAGCGGTACACGGTGTTGGCGCCTTCAACGAAGCCRCTGCCGCTGACCAGCACTTGGGCGCTCGTGCCGTCGGCCGCCACCGACACCACCTGCACGTCGCGCACCGTGGGCACGATTTGCAGCGGGAAAGTGCCGTCGTCGAAATGGGTGATGACGCTGCCGACTTGTTCGAACACCTCCGCGTCGCCGGTGAGCGCGTTCAGCGGCACATTGAAGAAGGCGATGCGGGCCGCAGCGTCGGTGCGAAACACATTCACAACCAGGTTGCTGACCGTGCCGGCGGCATCGACGGTCTTGAAGGACATGCGCGCCGTGGCCGGATCAAAAGGCACGACCACGCCGATCTGCTGGCCAGGGTTGGCCGACGGGACGTTTGCAATTGCGGCGCTGCCGCTGAGCGCGCGCACCGTGTTGGCCGGCAGCACGGTGAAGTGGCGCACGATGGGCGCGGCCAGCACATTGCCTGCCAGGTCGGCGATTTGCGCCGCGTCCACGCGCAGCTCGTAGCTGCCGGGCGCCAGCAAGCCGGAGAGCAGCAGCGAAATGAGCTGGCCGTGCTTGCGCGTGTCCTGGCCCAACGGCACGGGTTCATCGTCGGGCGTGCCGAAGCTTCCGTCCGCGCCCGCGCGCACCAGGGTGGCCGCGCTGGGCGTGAGGCGCTGCAGGTCCAGCGGTTCATCGAACAGCAAGTCGATCGAGCGCACGAAGAAGCGCCGCGCGCCTTCATCGACGCTGGCCGAGAGCAGTTGCGGCGCCAAGGTGTCGGGCACCACGTCCAGGGCGAGCTGTTCGGACAAGCTCACGTTGCCGCCGGTGTCGGCGGCGCGCACTTGCAGCGTCAGGTGCTCGCCGGCCAGTGCAATGGCCGGCGCCTGGGCCGTGAACTCGAACGGGAAGGCCACGGCCACCGAAGCGACCTGGCCATTCACCAGCAGCTCGACGCTGCGCACCTGCACATCGTCGCTGATGTTGCCCAGGACGCGCACGACGCGGCCCTCCTGCACCTGCACGCCGGGCTGGCTGGCATCAACATCGACCGCTTCGAGCGTGATGGCCGCTTGCGGCGCCACGCCCTGCACATCGGCGCCCAGGTAGTTGACGACTTGCAGCCCGCCGCTGCCATCGGCCACAAACGCCAGGCCGCCGGCCAGGGCCAGATCTTTGGGCATTTGCGGCAGGTTGATGCGCGTCACCAAGTTGCCGGTGTTGGCCGGATCGGCGGTGCTGAATACATCGAGCGAGCGAAACGCCGCCACGATCGAATCATTGCCGCCCACCGCCAGCGCGAGGCCCGAGCCATTGAGCGCGATCGCGCTGCCCGCCACGACAGTGTTGTCGGGGCCCGACAGCAGCACCGGCAGGCTGGGGTTGGAGACATCGACAGTGGAAAAGCCCCCGCCGACCACGCCATTGCCCGCGCCGACATAGGCGACGCTGTTGCCGACAAAGAGCTGGCCGCCTGCGGCCGGCAGTGTCAACGCGCCCAGCGCCGCCAAGCTCGCGTTGGCGATATTGAGGGTGCGCAGCGCGCCGGCCGCATCGACCGTGTAGGCGGTGCTGCCGAACACGGCGATGTCCAGCAAGGTGCTGCCGGCCAAGTCCAAGCTGCTGACCAGCTCGCCGGTGTTGATGTCCACACTGTGTACGCTGGCGCCGGCCGTGACATAGGCGATGCCGTCGCTGAGCTTGACGCGGTTGACGCTGCTGCCAAAGGGCACCGTCTGCACGCGCAGCGGCGCAGCGGGAATGGCAATGTCAACAATGTGCAGCCCGGCCTCATTGCCGGCCACGGCGGCCAGGCGGCGCGCTGCATCGACCGCGACATCGGTGTTGTTGCCGGGCAGCTTCAGTTGCGACAGAATTTTCAACGTGCTGAACTGCGAGACATCGACCACGGCCAGGCCGTAGGTGCCGGTGGCCAGCAGCGCCGTCAGCGCCGCCTTGCCGTCAATCGAGCCGAACACGGTCACGGCCTCGGCCGTACCCAGCAGCGCGGCGCTGCTCACCACGCCGATGGGAATGCGCAGGGCGCCCAGCGGATCGCCGCCTTGCTTGACTTCGGTGAAGTCGTCCACGCCGTCGGCGTCGCTGTCGCGACGGATCGCACTGGAGCCGATGGCTAATTCCACATCGTCGGGCAGGCCGTCGTAGTCGCTGTCCTTTTCGGTGCTGGCCAGGAACACCATTGACGAGGTCAAGTCGGTGCCCTTGCCGCCAATCGCGGTGCGGCCGTAGCCGTGCGCCACCAGCCCGGTGGCCGGGTCGAAGCCGACCACGTGGTAGGGCGTGCTCGCGGCCAAGAAGAAGTTGAAGTAACCGTTGTCGTCGCTGATCGCGCGCAGCGGCGGCACCTCGGGCTGCTCGGGGTTTTGCAGCGCGAAATAGTTCTTGCCCCACTGCACCGTGGGCAGCGCGGCCAGGCCGGTGCCGACCACGCCCAGGCGCAGTTTGGTTTGCAGCGGGTCGTTGGCGCTCAGCTCGATCAACCCGCGTTGCAGGCCCAGATGGTCGGGCGCGAAGCGCGCGCCAAAGCTCAGGTGCTCACCGGTTGCCAAGCTGATCGGATGGATCGCCAAGTCGGCCGGCAGGCCCAGCAGCGAAAAACTCTCGGCGCCTTCGGTCAGCACCGCACCCGAGATCACGAGCGGCTGCAAGCCGGTGTTGGTGAGCGTGAAGATCTCGTCGCGCTGCACCGCGGGAGCACCCGGCCGCAAGCCGCCCAGGTTGTTGTTGCCCAAGGCGACGCTGGCGGTGGGCGCCACGCGCAAGCCCGTGCCTTGCAGCTTCAACACGAAGTGCGGCACGGTGCCGGCGTTGGAGTCAATCGTCAGACTGTCTTGCGCGTCGCCTTCTTTCGTCGGGTCGAAACGCAAGTTCACACTGATCTGGTCTTTGGGCGCTATCGACGTGCCGGCCGGCGGCGGATTGATGAGCGCAAAGCCCTTGCCACCGCCGAGCTGCAGCGCATTGATCAGCAGCGGCGCCACGCCGCCGTTGACGATCTGAATCGCCACCTCGCTGTGCGTGTCGGCGCTGCTGTCGGCCGCCACGGAGTCGAATGGCAGGGTATCCAAGCTCAGACCGAAATAATCGATGGCACCGGTGCTGAGCGTGATCTCGGGCGTCGTCAGCGGCACCGCTTCAACATCGCGATAGCCATTTTTGTCGCCGAGATGACCGGGGTGGCGGTCGTTCTGAAGATTGAAGTGATCGCGCCAGAACTTCAAGGTGTCCAGCATGGCCGCACCGCCATCGGGGGCGATGCCCACGGCCGATTTGAGCAAATTTGTGATCGGGTATTTGAAGCATTGATTGCCGTCAGCATCGCCGCCAGCATTCATGATGTCGCCATAGGGCGTGGCGTCGGCGTTGGCGCGAATTCCGGCTGTGCCGCCGATATCGCGTGCATCCCGAAAACCCGACAGATAGCCTTCGTTCAGGCCCAGGTGGTGGCCGAATTCATGGCTGAGCGAGTCGGCAACCAGTTGCGTTAGTTTGACATTGGGATTGGTGTGCCGGGTCGACAGACCCACCGCCATCTTGGTGGTGCCCGACAGCGAGATGTTCAGGAACTCCGACAAGGCCCAGATCTGCGCAGAATCGGAAATCGGTTTGGTGAAGCGGTTGCCGGTGGCCGGATCGACACGCCCTTGGGTGCCGATGTCATTCCGCATGTCGGCAATCGAATAGTCGGCCTTGTTCGACAGCCCGAACACCTGGCTGCCGTCGGCCGGGTCGATCTGGTCGCCCCACGAGGTGCTCACGTCGGCCCCGGCATTGGAGGCCTGGAAGGTGATCGCATCGCCCACGGCGGGCGTGAAGTTGGCTCGGACCTCGGTCAGCAGCAAGCTGGACTCATTGCTCAGCCGCGTATCCAGCGCAGCGAGCTGCGCGGCGTCGAAGTCGTCGTCCGTCGAGCCGGCAATGCCGTCGGGGCCAGGCTTACGGTCGGCCGGCATGAAGCCCGCATACTCGGCCTTGAATTGCGCCGACACGGGGATGTAGTCAATATTCAACCTGGCACCCGCGGCGAGGACAAAGATCGACCCACCGCCGTTGGTCGGCGCGGGCGTGATCACACCCTCATGGCCTTTGAACGCATAGACGACCTGCGGATTCACCGCCGTGCCGTCGGCGCTGATTTGGAACGCCGTTTTCAATGACAGCAGCAAGCGTTTGAGTTCGGCCCGGTAGCCTGCCTGGTCGACGCTGAAAAGCGGCCTGGAGCGGCTGGCACCGGTCGCGTCCAGCAAGCCCACTTGGCCAGCCAGCGGCAGTTTTGGGTCGTTGACCTTGATCACCAGTTCGCGCAAAAACAGGTTGGCGACCTCGGGGTCGAACTTCCAAGTCACCGTGGACTCGTCCGAGGTGGCGCCGTCAACAAAAAACGGTTTCACGGTGCTGAAATCGGTGCTCACGGTCGCCGGCAAATGCACCTGGACTTCCTTGGTGCGCACGAAGTTGCCGGCACCATCGTTCAAGGTCTTGATGAAGGCCGCCGTCTTGCCGGTTTTGTTCTGCGATTTGTCGGCATCGATCACATCGACCCAGCGGTACTGGTAGTAGGTGAAAACGTCGCGCGTGCGCAGCAGCTCGCCGGCTTTTTGCTGGATCACGGTGATGGTGATCTTGGCGCCGAACAATTGGTCGGCCGTGAGCTGCTGGAACTTCGGCGAGCGGAACATTTCGTCATAGCTCTTGGCCTGGAAGCCGAACAGCTTGCTTTCGCCGCTGCCCGGCGCCAAGGTGAACGTGCTGCTGACCGGCTGCAGCGCAATCGGGTTGGTGAGCGCCTTGGCGAAGCGGTCCAGCGGCCCGTCGATGTCGATGCTCACGTTGACGAAGGGCTGCAACAGGCCGCCGGGCGCGCTGGGGTGCTGGGGCACGTCGCAGCCGGGGGGCGGGGGCGGGCTCGGTGGTGCGTTGGGGTCGGCCGGCGGCGCGGTCCAGAACCATTCCGGGCGCGTCACGCCGCCCATGCCGCCGTCGCCGGTGGCAAAGGTCAGCGCGATAGGGTCGTGGATGGTCACGGTTTCAATCACATCCAGCGCCTGCGCCGCGTGTTGCAGGCCGGCGGCCCCGGCAGGCGGGACCGGGCCGGGCGGCTGGCCGCCCGAGCCGCCGCAGCCGCCGGGTGGGGTCAGCCCATGCCAGCCC
>NZ_JBFULV010000072.1:0-34037 GCF_054049715.1 Rhizobacter sp. P5_C2
GGTGCAGATGCGGATTGCGACGCCGGCTTCTTCATCGGTCCGCAGCGCGAAGGCCCGGCACCCGCAATCGCATTTGGACGCAGCAAACCGGACGGCTTCATGGCGATTCGCAACGCTGTAGCTGCGCAGCTCGGCTTGGGTGTCGCCGGACGTCGTCCCGTACCAGTATTCGCCTTTCTTCGTCAGTGCCATTGATACTGCTCCATTCTTCAAGGTGGGCTTCCGGCAGGCCTGGCGTCAGGCTCGCCCCTGAGCTGGATTTTGCCTGGAGGCCCGGCGAATCGTCGCCAAGGGCCCGGTTCGGAGAGGTCGCCGACAAGAGCCGCGGACATCCTGCAATGCCAATCTTGGAGCCTGCAGCCACCCGGCCCCTCCGATTCGAACGGCACCCATCAGTCTGGAGAGGAAGTACGGCTTCGCAGCGGTCGGCGTCATGCAATGCTTCGGCTGCGAATCTCTGCAGACGGCCAGCTCCTGCCGGTCACGAGCGGCTGCTTTCGGGTACGCTCAGCAGCGCTAGGCGTCTATGAAAATCAATGCGAACTATGCGACGAGTGTTCATGCTGGCGGCAATGGCGACCGTGATCGCTGGCGGCTTCGTTTGGCTGCGGGTAAGCGCACTAACCGCGGGGGAGTTCTACGCTGTCGTCGTAGAAGTTCAGAACCCGCAGGCCCCACCTAGCCAATGGAAGCTTCTCCCGCTCCAAGGCGCAGAAGTCACTGCAGTTTGGCGAGGGTCAACGAAGGAAGACCCCGTGAACTTTCACTCGGGAAGCCAACGCTGCATGGGAGTGAAGTCGACGATCACAAATGCGGACGGCAAGGCAATATTTCCGAAGTGGTACGCGCAGTGGGGAGACACTGTGCTTGAGCCGTATACGACGGCAAGCATGACTGGTTTTGTCCAGATCAAAGATGCCGACAAGCACGGGGAGATCTGGTATGCAGCACCGGGTCTTCATGTCCTGCGCAGAGGTCAGTCGCAGGAACAGGGTAGTCGCCAGGTCGCGCTGGATGCTTGGTGTCGAGACAGGCCGGACCTGCCCCAGCAGGCCAGGTGATGGCGGTTGTCTCAAACGTTGAACGGCCGCTTTGTGAAGCCTTGTGCAGCCTGATCCAACTTCCTCTTTGGATCGCCTCGAGGCCACCAGGTGAGGCAGCCGACAGGCAACAGTCAGCCAATTGCGGTCCTTCATAGCCGTCCGTTTTCGGGCGGCAACAGAGCGGCTACGACGATTCCGTCAGCGTCGCGGCCCGGCAGACGCACGACCTCAGTCGTCCTCGTAAGAGGTGCGAGCTTCGACACCTGCCGCTGGCAACCAAACATGGTCGCACCGCGGTTGTCGGCTACGCGCGGTCTCCCGACCGCGCCCGAGCCCAACGTCATGGCGTGGGTGCAATCGTGGGGCGCCAGATCGGCACGTCCGAGCAGCTCTTGCAAGCTGCCGGACACAGTCGGGTAGCTTGACGGACTAGCGGCCTTGGAGAGTGGCGAAGCGATGGATAGAAAGACAGCATGTAAGCTCCCGGCTGGCGCGCAGGGCGCCCTTCCATCGGGAGGCTAGACCCGGCCGCATATTCCAAGTGCTAGGCATACAGTGTGGAGTCCGCATGTTTTCGTGGCTGAGAAGGATGAAAGGGAACGCGATGCCTGCTGTATCGCCAGGCGCGAGTAAGGGCCTCAGCGAGATGCTCCGCGACGGCAGTCGACAGGTCGCCCTTGGTGAGTATGGAATGTGGTTTTCAACGCCTGGTGATGAGTGCTTTTCCATGTCGTCAACCTTGGACAGCATTGATCGCGTCTACGAAGCGATGCGTGGTATAGAAGAGTCTGTGTTTGCAGAAGTTCTGCATTGCACCCGCTCAATTGAACGAGATGTACGGCAAGCCCCTCTCCCGGACGAGCTGGTGGTCGTTCCTGTGATCGAAGCTCAAGACGTTGGTTTTCTGGTGTCGGCTTCCAATGAAAAGGGTATTCGGTTCCACTTTCACCGATCCACTGCGTCCGCACTGCGAATTGAACTTCTTGCCAAGTTCGCGCGCTACTTCGAGAATCGCCGGCAGGCAGTTCAGAAAGCAGTGCAGGCGGTCGCCAACGACTGCTGTGGGGTAGGCTAGTGCGAGGAAACAGCGACGTATGACGATGAATGAATCGAAGGATACTGATGCGCTTTGTGCCGCGCTGGATGCACTTCCAGGAGGTGAAGCACGTGCGCCGCTGCTGATCGGGCTTCTCGGCCGAAGCGGACATGAACGTCACGAAGACATCGTGTTTGAGCTGGGCCTGCTAGGTAGCAATGCCGCAGTCCCGTCCATCGCCAAGGCGGTTGTAGATCCCTTCCCATACATGGATGCGTGGGGCAATCGACACGAGTTCCAGCGCAAGTGCGCGTACGCACTGGCCCGAATCGGAACCTCTGAGTCCCGTTCCGTGCTCGAAGATTTGGCGAAGCACTCGGATCCTCATCTGCGAGAGTACGGTGAGGAAGGGTTAAGCCATTGGCCTCTGCCTTTCGAGGCGCGCTGACCCAGTTCGGCCAGTTGCTGTCGGTCGCCAGTGTCTTCTTCAGGGTTGCTCAATCCGCGTGGCAAACTACGGCGACTTGGGGCAAGGACAAGCCCGCGGCACCATCACTGAGCCAGCGCCAGTATTCGAACGGAGGAGGAACTCTTGGCCGAACTGAAGGACTCTCTGACAGAGCGGATCGTTGATCCGCAAGCCTACGTCACGACGGTCAAGGGAAAGCCACTCAAGCACGAGTTTCGGAAACTCGTCCGCCTCATGGGCGAAGGCGACGAAATCTGGGAGTGGGAATGGAGAGGCATGAACGGGCCGAGATACAGCTACTCGATGGGCTGGTGCGTGATTCGTGGGGGAGAAGTTGTCGCCTCACTTTGCCACTCGTATTCATAGCAAATCGTCTCACGCGGCGATCGGTCGCCGGTGCTGAGCATCAGGCCTCTTCGTCATGCAATATTCCGCGCGATTCTGGGTTCAAGGAAACCCCGATCTTGTTTCGGCCACTCTCGGCGTGGCGCCTACTTTGGTCGGTCCCTTTGGGGGCTACGACTATTGGAACTACGCCGTCGATCATTCCGCCCCCCAAAGTGTCTTCGATGCAATCTTTGAATTCCTGCGCGGCATTAAACCCGCCCTCACCGTGCTGCCACGCAACTGCACCTGTGGGCTGACCTTCAGCATGACCATCAAGGGTGATGGTCGGGACTACTTTCACCTCCTCGAGCCGAACGAGATGAAGGAGTTGGCCGACATGAATATCCCAGTGGCGTTTCAAGTCATCTGCGAGCAGCAGTGACCTGAACGTGGCTTGGCCAGTATCTTGCACAAGGAGTCATATGGGAATGAACGTATCAGCATTTCTCGTCAATAACACTCTGGCAGAGAGTGACGAGGAATTCTTGCAAGCCATCGGGTTCACGCAGATTGAACGTGTGACCGACTGGCATGATGCCGACTTCGGCTTTATCCGGCACAAGGGCTGCTTCTTGCTGTTCGCCTACGGACAATATGAGTCAGCCGCAAGCGGAGCCGTAGAGCGTGGGGATGACGCTCTGTCGGGGGTCCTGTCCCAGATTTTTCCAGAGTCCGATGTACTCGCCGTCGTCCTCCAGTCATCCACGGATCTCGCTGGCTTCTCGCTGTTCTCGAAGGGCAGAAACATCAGGCGGTGGTGCGTGGCAGGTGATCACGGGACCCTCGTCGACGAAGGGCAAGTACTCTCGGCCGAAGAAAGAGCGGCTGCGCAGGACTTGGATGGTGAAGCAGTCATTCATGCAGTGACAACTGATGTCCTGGAGTTTGATTTGCTTGAAGTCTTCGAAGCACGAACCGCTTCCAGAGCGGAAGAAAGGCTCTTTCGTGCTCGAGCCGATGCCTGACCCCTCCGGCGAGGCGCCGCCCACAATCCGACTGCGACCGCTTCAGAGCACTGCATTCGCGTCCACCAAAGACCGCAACGGGTCGTACTCGGTCCTTCGATCTGCGCGCGGTTCTTGCGGGATCGCACCCCGCCAGTCCGTTGAAGCGCCTGGGGGAGTTTTGGGGAAGTGGCCGTCGAGCGCTCTGCTTCCTGCTCCATCCGCAGCGTGGCGAGACTCTCGACTTCGTGCGCCGTCTAACCGCGAAAAACCGGGATCGAGCCGCTGGCGTTACGACGATCGCCGGCCGCGACCAGAAGTCGCCGGAGGCGCTCGATGTTCGCCTCTCCCCGCGCCAAGGAGTCAGCCGAGGTATGGACCGAATAGTTTCCCAGGTGCAGATCATGTGGGTGCGGCGCCGCTGAGCCAATGACGAAGATCGCGTCGCTGCTCTGGCTTGCCTGCAGGGTGATTGGCTGCTGTGATTGTTCGAAGATGACCATTTCGCCTTCGTCCGCAGGCGTGTCTCCAACAAGCTGGCCGCTTGCGACGGCGAGCCAGGAGACTGGCTGGGCTTCGGGCGGTGTGAATGTCCAGGCTGTCCCGGCGGCCAGGCGCAGCAGGAGGTAGGTCATGCCATCAGGCGAGCGGGCGGGGCTGCGAGCCCCGTCGTAGCTGCCAAGGATCACGCGTGCCGGACCGGCGGCCGGAACGTGCTGCGCTTCCACGTACTGGCTGTCGACCGTCGAGTGCTCAAGCTCGGGCTGCAGAGCGATCCATAGCTGGAAGCCCTTGGCTTTTGGAGCGACGCCACCCGAGAGCTCCTTCCCGTGCCACACACCGTTTCCAGAACGCATCCATTCAAAGCCGCCGAACCCGATGTGACCCACGCCGTCGGCTGGATCGTCGAAGCGCAAATCCCCCTCGGCAATGACCGTGATCGTCGCAAGTCCGGAGTGGGGATGAACGGACATTCCTCCGCGTGGATCGTGGAGGTCCAGGTTGAACAGGTCCAGGAACACGAAGGGCTTGAGCGTATGCCCAAGATCGGATGGGCTCATCAGGCGGGTGATGGGACCGTGAGTGAGGCCGCGTGTCCGAAAGGTCACGCGGCGAGCGCCAGCGTCAGAAGGGACTGGATATTTGCTGATTGAGTTCATGGTTCAGTGCCAGGGGAAACTGATGCGACTTCCCCGCGTCGCTTTGCGAAAGCGAGTGTCGTCAAACAGGGGCGGCAAGGCACTGTCTGAACGTGCTTCCTGCAGTCTGAAAGTGCGAGCAGGGTGCGGCGATGCGCCCGGGGTGCATGGTTGTTTCGAACTGGGCATGTCAGGATCGATCAGTGACTGGCTGGAGCGGCCGCTGAATACTGCATGTCGTCGAGAGGCGAGAAGCCGTTCTGGTTCACAACTGATTGAATACGTGGGCGGCCCGCAGGGGATCACCGACACCCACAAGGACCGGCTGAACAATGACTTGCTGGCCTTCGTGAAGAAGTAACCCACGAAGCCGGGATGCGCTGCGTCCCGGCTGCCGACAGAGCCGAGCGCTCACGGTTGAGGTTTGCCAAGATCGAAGTCGGGAGACTTGCTGAAGTACTCCGTCAGCATTTCCGTCAACACCCCGATCTTCCGCGTGGGATGCTGGCCTGGCGGGCGCACAACGTATGCGCCTGCCGGTTTGGATGGATGCTGCGGCATGACAGTCACCAGCGCGCCCGAAGCCAGATGGGGGCGTGTGAGTGCAACGGGCAGGTAGCCGATGCCCAGGCCTGCCAACGCCGCCGCGACCAGGGCAATGCCGTTGTCTGCCTTGAAGCGGCCCTGCGGCCGAATGGCAACGACCTCGTTCCCATCCATCAATTGCCAGGTCTCCGTGCCCTGCATCAGCGCTTCGTGGTCAATGAGTTCGTCCAGCGTCTGAGGTGCACCGTGCGTTGCAATGTAGGTGGGACTTGCGACCAAGCTCCCATGCACGGGGCCAACACGTCGAGCGACCAGATTGGAATCCGCAAGATGGCCCAGGCGAATTGCGCAGTCATAGCCTCCGGCGATCAGATCGACGAACTGATCGCTGTAGCAAGTCTGGATGTGAAGCTTTGGATGCCGACTCGCCATCTCGGCGAGTACGGGTGCGAAGTGGGTTGGTCCAAAGGACAACGGCGCGGCAACGCGCATGCGGCCGCGAAGCTCTCCTGCGGGCAGCAGCGTCTCTCGGGCAATATCCATCTCATTGCACACTCTGTCGGCATAGTCACGAAACGTCGCGCCAGCCTCGGTGAGATTCGCACCTCGCGTGGTGCGGGCGAGCAACTGAACGCCCAACTCCGCCTCAAGCTTGATCAGCCGCCGGCTGACAATGGATTTGGCAACGCCGAGACGAGCGGCTGCCGCGGTGATGCCTCCCGCATCGGCAACCTCGACGAAGGTCCGCAGTTCCTCGATATCCACTTTGTGTTCCTGTTTCTGCGACACAGCTGAGCAAAAGTCGTCCCACCGTACCACGAGGATGGATGTGAAGATGCGTGCAGGAGTAGCCAGGGCGACTCCTCCGCCATTCATCCGCATGTCAAACGCAATAGAACTTTCTGAAAACTTGGGGTCGCTGAACATTTCCAGTCGTTGCTGGAACGGCGTCAACGTGGATCTGAGTGAGTACACCTGCGCGGGCAGAGTCTTGCTGCCGATCAACAGGCGCGAACAGTTGACTCGATTCAGCGCGCAGCTCGAAGAGGTTGGACGCGAACGCGCCGAGCCCAGGTCGGCGCCCAATACCCCGAATCCACATGCGTACAAGCCTCGGCCCATGTACTTCGCGCCGGCGCAGATGAAGGTGTGGGGATATGCCGCAGATTCCCGCTATCTGAAGTGTGGAACGATCAGCTTCGACGTCAACGTGCTCCAGAAGCGTCTCGGAATCCATGTATCGCCGGCGCAGGCTGGCGTCCCTCGTCTGCGCATGAACGATGACCGGTTGTGGACATTGATGAGGTTGCTGACGGACGCGATTGGTGATTTCGACCCCACCGCGCAACTCTATGGTGACTCGCTGACTGCAGCGATCGCGGCAAGGCTCTTCGAACCGCCCAAAGAGACGAAAGGGAGCCAGTGTCGGCTCTCAGCCCTCCAGATGAAGGATGCGATGGGCTATCTCGAGGCGAAGATGCCGGCCAGGGTGGAACTCGCCACGCTCGCGGAACTGGCGGGTCTGTCGCAGTCGCACTACAGCCGCGCCTTCAAGGCGTCGACTGGCATGGCGCCGTATCAGTGGCAGTTGCAGGCGCGTGTCGAACGGGCAAAGGACCTGCTCTTGAACACCAATGGCTGCCTGCAGGACGTTGCCGAAGCCACTGGCTTTGCAGACGCGGTGCACTTCGGTCGGACCTTCCGCAAGCTGACTGGCGCCAGCCCCGTTGCATGGCGGACGGACCGGCTCACTTAGAGCGTCGAGTCGTTCGCAAAGGCGAACAGCAAACGCATTCTGCGGATGGTGCTGAACGCTCGGTCTCATGAGCGAATCGTGCTGCCGCCAGCAACAACGGTCAGTGACTGCGCCAAACCGCGCAGGCAACATCTTTTCCCATTCAGCGCACGCCTCTGCGGGATCCGGCTGGTTGATCGGGTCGTGGCAGCGTCGTGTTCTCTTGACGCAATCGAAAAAGGAATCGAAGTGAAGTTGACAGTACTGATCGCATTGATGGTGGTGAATGGCTTGACCAGCGCCCATGCACAAACCAGGCAAGAAGCGACAGGCGCAGACCTGATCGTGCACAACGCGAAGATCTACACCGGGAATGCCGCACAGCCGGAGGCATCCGCTGTGGCCGTCAAGGGCGGCCGCATTTACTCAGTCGGCACCGATGCCGACGTGCTGGCTTTGAAGAAGACCAACACCCGCGTCATCGACTCCCGAGGTCGACGTCTCATCCCGGGCATCATCGACGCGCACACCCATGTGCTCAACGAGGGTGGATACAACTACACCTTGAGATGGGACGGTGTACCAAGCTTGCGTCAAGCACTGGCGATGCTGAGTGAGCAGGCCAGGCGAACACCGAAAGGTCACTGGGTGAAGGTGATTGGCGGTTGGTCTCCTTACCAATTCGAGGAGAACCGCTTCCCCACGATGGACGAGCTTCGCAAAGCCGTTCCTGATCGTCCGCTCATCGTGCAGTACGCCTATAACCGCGCCTTCTTGAACCAGCAGGCGATGGACGCCTTTGGCGTCGGCACCGACAAGTTTCCCAAGATGCCCGACACCGTGCTGGAGAAAGACGAGCAGGGCAGGTACACCGGTGTGGTCTATGGCAACACCTTCATGTTCATCGTCTTCGAGACCATGGTTCCCCAGCTCTCCTTCGATGAAGAGGTGAGCTCGCTGGTGCAGACGACCCACAGCCTTAACCGATTCGGGGTGACGTCCGTCGTCGACGCGGGCACGGGATTCCGCGAGTACCCCAAGGCTCAGGCCACCGTCAACGTTCTCGCCCGCGACAACCGCCTCAACGTCCGCATGCCCTTCGTGGACATTCAGTTTGGAGACGGCTCCGTGAACATGGTGGACGCGCAGATCACGGCGATCACGAAGACGGCGCCGATCAGTCCGGGGCACAACCTGCATCCGTTCCTGGCCCATGGTCACGTCTACCAAGGCGCCGGCGAGTTGCTGTCGGCGGATGTTCACGATCACGAGAATTTCGACCGTCCGGCTGTCGTCATCGAGCCGGACAAGGTGCGGCAACTGGTTGAGCGGGACGTTGCCAAGCTGGTTCAAAGGCGCATTCCGTTCCGCATGCACATCAGCTACAACGAGAACATCACGCCTTTCCTCGATGCGCTCGAGAAGCTGAACGAGAAGATGCCGCTCGACGGTCTGCGGTGGAGCCTCGAACACGCCGAGACCATCACTCCCGCGAACATCGCCAGGGTGAAAGCGCTGGGTGGTGGCATCGCTCTGGACGCCAAGATGGCGATGCACGCCGACGGATTCATCAAGACCTACGGTCGCGACAAGGCGTTGTTGACTCCCCGCCTGCGCCAACTCGTCGACAGCGGTATCCCGCTGGCCATGACCACCGATGCCTTCCGGGCGTCCTCGTTCAATCCGTGGATCGGTATCAGCTGGATGGTGTCAGGGAAGTCTGTCTCCGGATCGGAAGTGCTGGCCAAAGACAACCGCCTGTCACGCGTCGAAGCCCTGGGGCTGTTCACTCGCAAAGCGGCGTGGTTCATGAATGCCGAGTCCGAGATCGGCATGATCGCCCCCGGCCAGCTTGCCGACTTCGTGCTGCTGGACAGGGACTACTTCGCGGTTGCGGAGTCTCAGATCAAATCCGTCGCCTCGGTTTTGACCGTCATGGATGGTCGGGTGGTTTACGGCGCGCAGGACTACCAATCGCTCTCGCCGGCATTGCCGGAAATCCTGCCGACCTGGTCGCCCATCAAACACTTCGGCGGCTACTACCAAGCCCGATGAGGTTGGCCGGATCTCGGCACCGGCGGCTGACAGGCCAGGCGAGGGTGCGCACGGCGTGGCTCGGCATGTTCCTTCTGATGGCCGCCGATGCCGCGCTGGCGCAGTTCCGTCCCTTGCGGTTCGACGACGAATTCAGCGTCCAGCGCCAATCCTGCGCCGAGGGCAGCAACCCAGGCGCATGCTGGAAAGACCGACCGATTGCAGATCACATTGCAGATCACATTGCAGATCACATTGCAGATCATATGCGGCTGAGCTTGGGCGGCGATCTTCGCTTGCGCTACGAGTACACCGGCAATCCTCGCTATGGGCTCGACCCGCAGGATCGCCGGGGCGTTGCGATGGTGCGAGGTTCCGCCTTCGCCGACCTGCGACTGGATGAACACTGGCGAGGTTTCGCCCAACTGGCCAGCTCGCGCACCAACGGCCGCGCCGCAGGCCCGTCCCCGGTGGATGAGGATCGACTCGATCCCAGCAATCTGTTCGTCGAATGGCGGTCAGCGACGCAGGGCGATGACGGCATTGGAATGCGTGTCGGCATTCAGGAGATGCAGTTCGGATCCGGGCGTGCCATCGACGCGCGCGAGGGACCGAACGTGCGGCGCAGCTTCGATGCGGTCCGCGCCTATTCCACCAGCGGCCCCTGGCGTGTCGATGCATTCGCCGCGAAACCGCGGCTGAACCGCCTGGGCAGCTTCGACGATGCCCGTTCGCAGACTCAGTCGCTGCGTGGCGTTTACGCGACTCGCAGCGCAGGCGTCACGTCCTTGGACGTCTACGCGCTGCATTTCGAAGACACCGCCGCTCGCTATGTCCAGGGTGTGGCGCACGAGCGCCGCTGGTCGCTCGGCACGCGTGTGTTCGGCAGCCACGATGCCTGGAACTGGAATTGGGAATTCGCAGCGCAGGGGGGGAAATTCGGCGATGCCGACATTCGCGCCTGGTCGCTCGCCACCGATACCGGCTACTCCTTCGGCGACATGCCTGGCAAGCTGCGAGCGGCGCTGCTCGTCGCGATTGCCAGCGGCGACAAGGATCCCGGAGACAACCGGCTCGAGACACTCAATCCCATCTACCCGCGCGGAAACTACTTCGGCGACGAAGCGACGCTGGGGCCGCGCAACTTCTTCAACATCCATCCGGCGCTGACCCTGCAGCCATCACCTGCGGTCCAGTTGACCGCAGGCGTCGATTTCTTCTGGCGCTACAGCACCCGCGACGGCGTCTACGCGCCCAACGGAATGTTGATCCGGCCCGCTGGCGACAGTCGCGCCCGCTATGTGGCGACCATCGCATCGATAGCAGCCACTCGCACCTTGGCTCCGGGCTGGTCTTCAAACGCGGTCGTCGCGTACGCGCGACCCGGCGCGTTCCTGCGTGAGACCGGTGCCACCGATGCGCTGAGCTTTCTCAGCCTCAGTTTGCAGTACCGGTTCTAGGTAGCCGGGTGAAGAGAGCGGCAAGCCCAGTGAAGTCCGCAGGCGAAACCGCAGGTCCTCGGCGCTGGCGGTGCTCGCCTACAACCTCAAGCGCGTGCTGCGCATCCTGGATTCGGGTAGCTCCCAAGTACATCCAGAGGATCAACGAGAACCGGGCAGCAGCATGTTCGAATCGACGCGGCCCGTCCAGCGGGCGAAGGCCTCGGCGACGGCATCTGGTTGTTCCAGTGTCGACATGTGCCCGCATCGATCGATCACAGCAAGCTCGACGCTCCCTGTCAGCAGATCCGCCATCTCTTCACTGAGCGCCGGCGGCGCGACCTGGTCATCACGGCCGCAGAGAACCAATGCGGGACATCGCAGCGTCCTCAGCACATCGCGGCTATCAGATCGATTCATTGCCGCCGTCTGCTGTCGAACGAATCCTTCGCTCCCGACGGTTCGCGCCATGTCGGCGAGCAAGTCGATCAGTTGACTGTCACCGGCGTGCGATTCATGCAAGAGCCTGGGCGCGAAGGTGCTGGCGATCTGCGCGAAGCTCGCGCTGCCCGACGCGAGAGCCGCCACCATGCGTTTGCGGTTCTGCACGGCTTCGACCGAATCGGCACGCGCGCCGGTGTCCAGCAGCGCAAGGCCTGCGATCCGTCCCGGTGCCTGCCGGCATGCTTCAAGTGCCACATACCCGCCAAGCGAGAAGCCGGCGACGCCAAACATGCCGGGCGGCATGGCCTGAACTGCAGCCGCCGCCGATGCTTCGATCGTGTCCGCCATGTGCGTTGCAGCCACGATGAAGTTTCGTCCTGCAGGCATCGACCGTCGAATCGGCTCCCACACCCGCCCATCATTCATCAGGCCGGGCAGGAGCAGGAGAGGTATCGGCGTTGTCATTTCTCGGTCCTTTCGATGGATAGACTGCGCCTGTGCAGCCGGTCCACCGGTTGTAGGTGTGAAGTCCGGTGCATGGTCAAGCCCAGTGGAGCATTCGATGTGGATCGGAGAGTTTTCGGAAAGGGCCGGCCTCAACGTGGCGACCGTCCGCTTCTACGTTCGGTCGGGTCTGCTGCATCCCAGGCAAGGTTCGGTCGGTGGCGCCAGGCCCTACATGGAGTTCTCGGAAAAAGACCTCCGAAATCTGGGCGCCATTCGTGCTGGACAGGCCATGGGCATGTCGCTCTCAGAGATCAAGTTGCTGGTGAGCGAGCGCCGTGCCGGCGGAAGGGATCGGATGCTTCAGGCCATGCTCGCTCAGCAAGAAAAACTCAACGAGCGAGCCGAGGAACTTTCAGCCATGCAGAAGTTTGTCGACGCGAAGATCAGTTGGCTGCGCGGCGGCGCGATCGGAGCGCCTCCCGAGCTCTCGAACTTCCGGCGTCACGCAGGCTTCCAGGTGTCGTGTTCCAGGAGGTTGTTCATGGTCGGGCGCAGGTGAAGCTGGCTTCGCGCTTAGCCCTGGGCTGAGCGCTGCACCATCCCGTCCCATCCGCCCATCGCAATCTCGGCAACCGCCTGCAGTTCCTCTCTCGCGGCGCCATCGCGTGCCCGAATGGCCATGCCGCTCTGGACTGTTTGCAGGAACCTCGCGAGCTTGTGGACATCGAGAGTCTTCGGCAACTCGCCTTCAACGACCGCCTTTGCGATGCGCAGCACGAGCACATCGAAGGCGCTGCCTCGCGTGGTCCTCATCAGATCCGCGAGTTCGGTATGGCCATCGCTTCCAACAGTGCCGAGCGTGACCAAGCAGCCATGTGGCAGATCGCAATCGGAGCCTGTCATCGCCGCGGCCGAGTCCCACAGGTAGGCGAACGCGGCTTCGCGGGCCGTAGGCGCCTGGCGGAAGCGCCCCAGAACCAGGTCCTCATAAGTCACGGAGTACAGGCGCAGCGCCTCAGCGTACAGCGCGTCCTTCGAGCCGAACGCGGCATAGAGGCTGGTCGAACCGATACCTAAAGCCGTGGTCAGATCGGCAATCGACGTGGCCTCGTAACCCTTGATCCAGAAGAGCCGCATGGCCCTCGTCAATGCTGCCTCGCGGTCGAACTCGCGCGGTCGGCCACGAGCAGGAGGTACGCGGGCGGCGGACTTTGAAGGGGCGATCTTTTTTTGCATCGATCACTGCATAAATAGCTTGACCAGCCGATGTCGCAATCCTACCATTTGTGCATCGATCACTGCACAAAGGATGATTCTGTGAAAACCCTCGCTGGAAAACGCGCCCTGGTCACAGGGGGATCTCGAGGCATCGGAGCCGCCATTGCGGTGGCGTTGGCTGAGAACGGCGCCGACGTTGCCCTGACATTTCAGAACTCGGCCGATAGGGCAAACGCCGTGGTGTCTTCCATCGAAAAGCTGGGCCAGCGTGGCGCGGCGATTCAGGCTGACAGCGCGGATCCGACCGCCATCAAGCGGTCGGTGGAGGAAGCCGTGGCCGCGTTGGGAGGCCTGGACATCCTGGTCAACAACGCCGGAATCGCGCTCTACAACACCATCGCCGACTTCAGCGTGAGCGATATTGATGCGCTGCTTGCGGTCAACGTGCGCGGCCCGGTGCTGACGACCCAGGCTGCCATCCCGCACCTGGGCGCGGGCGGTCGCGTCATCACCATCGGTTCAGCCGGTGCGGAGCGCATCGTCGGAGCCCCGGGAACGATTTACTACATGACCAAGTCGGCGCTGCAATCCTTCACGCGCGGCCTTGCGCAGGAACTTGGGCCGAAGGACATCACCGCCAACCTCGTCCAGCCAGGCTCCACCAATACGGACATGAACCCGTCCAACGGGGAGAGCTCCGACTGGCAGCGCAGCCTGACGCCGCTGGGTCGCTACGCCGAACCGGCGGATATCGCCGCCGCCGTGAGCTTCCTGGCGAGTCCTGCGGCGCGACATCTGACGGGAACCATCATCAACGTCGATGGCGGCTTGCTCGCCTGAGTCGACGGCATCCAAGCCTCTCGATGGAGAAAGCCTGTGCCTGGCGTTGACCGCCACGAACAAGCCATTCGAGGACCACTGGGCCTTCGGCATCACGATCCAGGACGGCAGGCTGGCGACGATCCGCGAGTACATCGACACACAGGCCATGGCCGTGGGCCGCGCGGATGGACGCGTCGGGGCCGGTATAGCGAAGCCTCACCGCCCGGGCTTGGCAGGTCGCTTCGCGACACCGTGACTCGGCAGATTCGGCAGGATGGCGCTGGCGACGATGTGGGATAGATGATCGGCCCGCGGCGCGAACGCCGGCAGGTCGACAAGCCAACCGAGCGCCGACATCAGGCCGAACAAGTCGTCCCCGTTCATGTCGGTGCGCGCCTGCCCGCCGGCCTGTGCGCGAAGCAGCAGGCGCGCGCTCGCTGAGTGCACCGCTGCACACGCGGCATAGAGAGCGGACTCCGGGTTCGCGTGGGCGGCCGCCATCATGGCGACAACGCCTCGATAGCTCTGCGCGAACGCCATCCATTCGCGGAACCATGAAACGAGCGCCTCACCGGGCGCATCCGACTTCTCGAGTCCGCCTGCCGTCTGTACCAATGCGTCCAGGTGTGTGCACAACAGCGCTTCGAACAAGGCTTCCCGCGTCGGGAAATGACGAAGCAGCGTGGCCAATCCGACCTCGGCCCGGCGCGCTATATCGCGCATGGACGCGTTGACACCGTGCTCGGCGACGACCTCTCGCGCGACCGCAAGGAGATGGGTTCGATTCTTCTGGGCGTCGGCTCGCATAGGTTCCTTGACAAACGGATCACCGATCCGTATATTTGGATCACTGGTTCGGATGTTGTGAATTTTGATCTGGATCGGTGATCCAAATGGTACAGCGCCTTTGTACAAATCGGAACAGCGGCGCTGCGTCACACCACAAACGAAAGGTTGAAGATTGTGAAGAAACTAGAAGGCAAGGTTGCAGTCGTCACGGGCGGGAGCAGCGGGATTGGCTTGGCTACAGCCAAGCGCTTCGTGGAAGAAGGTGCGCACGTTGTGATCACTGGGCGACGAGAGAAGGAGCTGATGGAGGCTGCCGCCTTCATCAAGAGAAACGTGACGACGGTCGTGGGCGACGTGTCGCGCCTGGAAGATCTGGACCGGCTCTATGCCGTCGTGAAAGAGAAACACGGTCACATCGACGTCCTCTTCGCGAACGCGGGCGCGGGGACAATCGCGCCGCTCGCGGTAGCGACCGAGGCGCATTTCGACCAGACCTTCGACGTGAACGTGAAGGGGCTGTTCTTTACGGTGCAGAAGGCCCTTCCCCTCTTCAAGGACGGCGGTTCGATCATCCTGAACTCGTCGGTCTCCAACGTGCTCGGGCTTCCAGGATTCACTGCTTACGCCGCGAGCAAGGCGGCCGTGCGCAACTTCTCGCGCGGTTGGACTTTGGAATTGAAGGACCGCCGCATCCGCGTGAATTGTGTGAGCCCCGGAGCCATCGATACTCCGGCCTTGGCGACGACGACGGGCCTGACCGCTGAGCAGGCCGAGCAGGCGGTCGCACAGTTCACCACGCAGATCCCGATGGGTCGCAGAGGCTTCCCGGAGGAAATCGCGGCTGCAGTTGCGTTCCTCGCCTCTGATGAGAGTTCTTACATCACCGGTGTGGATCTCGCCGTCGATGGAGGCATGGCGCAGGTCTAGCACGAGAGTGCAGATCAACGGTGGACCCGCCGTGGACCGCCCCCTCGCACGCACGCCGCGCGCTCGTCGAATGCCAACCGCAAAGGAGATTCCGATGTACGACCAAGCCAAGCTGTCCGAGTTGATCCAGTTCGCGCGAGTCGATGCGGGCTCCACCGTCATCGACGTTTACCCGGGCGATGGCGATTGGACCCGCCTCTTCTCCGACATCGTGGGACCCGCAGGACGGGTCTTCAGCTTTGTGCCGGCCGAAGTCGCCCACTTCAAGAACGATCCGGTCGGCCGGATGCGAACGCTTGCGACGGAGCCGGGCCGAGAGAACGTGGAAGCCGTTTCGGCGGACCTCGTGGCGATGCCGGATGTCACGCAACAAGCGGATGTTCTTTGGATGCATCTGTTCTATCACGATCTCCACACCGCGCTGATGCAGGCCAAGGGTGCGACGGCGGCCCACTTCAATCGAGCTGTCTGCGAGCGGCTGAAGCCCGGCGGGTACTACGTCATCGTGGACCATGCCGCCACCGCCGGGCTGGGCACGAGCGACGCGCAGTCGCTGCATCGGATCGAACCTGCGGCCGTTCGCGAGGAGGTGGAGGCGGCCGGCTTCGTACTGGACGCGCAAAGCTCCATGCTCGCCAGAAGTGACGATCCGCACTCGGTCAAGGTGTTCGATCCTTCGATCAAGGGCGAGACGGATCGCTTCGCCTATCGGTTCGTGAAGCGCTGACAGGTCGCCGTTCCCTGCGGGGAAGTGAACGATAGCGCGCGCTCAGGTGCCGAGCTCGATCAGGTTCTGCAGGACGAGCGGACCGCGGAACCGCAGCAGGCTTCCGCCTTCGGCAATCTTGCCGAGGATGATGGGAGCGAACCCGAGCGACGCGACCAAAGAGGCAACCTCTGTGTTCGCCTCGTCGTGGTTGCCGGCCACAAACATCACGCGTCGTCCGCCGCCCTCGGCCGGATTGCTCGCGAGGAGAGCTGCCGGGAGCTGATTGAAAGTCTTGACAACTTTCGCGCCGGGAAGACCCTTGGCCACGAAATCACTGGATTGCAACCCACCCAGCGGCGTGAGGTCCGTTTCGCGGAAATTCGTGACATCGATGACCGTCTTGCCCTTCCAGTCCTTCCTGGCCTTCGCGATCTCCGCATGTGCTGCGAAGTGCACGGCGAGAAGGATGATGTCGGCCTCGAGGGCGTCCTGGAGGCTGGCAGCAGTCACCGAAGGACCCAACTCGTTCACAAGCTCATTGAGGGAGTCGGGGCCGCGCGTGTTGGAAATCATCACGGCAATCCTGTTGCGCGCGAACTGGCGCGCGAGAGCGGCTCCGACGTGTCCGGAGCCGATGATGGCGCAAGTCATGGTGGAACTTCTCGTCGACTCAGGCCGTGATGGCCGCGATGTCCTCCAGCGCGCTCGCGACGGCTGCTTCCTTGGCTTCCGGGCCGAACGCAAGGCCCTCTGCGCGCACGACCATCACGTCCGTCAGGCCGAGGAATGACAGCAAGCCGATGAGGTAGCTCTCCTGATGCTCGTTCGCCGCCGCTGGGGTTCCCACCGGATACACACTGCCTCGCGCCGACGCGATGAAAGCTTTCTTGCCCTTCAGCAGGCCCACGGGGCCGGTCGCGGTGTATCGAAACGTCTTGCCCGCCACGGCGATGCGATCGACCCAGGACTTGAGTGGCGTCGGAATCGAGAAGTTGTACATGGGCGCGCCGATGACCACGATATCTGCTGCGAGGAGATCGTCCAGGTAGGCGTTGCCTTTGACAAGATCAGCGGCGATGGTTGCATCCGCATTGGATGCGCCGGCACGAATGGCCATGTGGGCGCCCATCAGGTGCAGGGCCGGATCGGCCGCCAGGTCCCGGTAGGTGACGCGAATGTCCGGGTGGAGAGCGCGCTGGCGCGCGACGATTTCGGCCGAGAGCCGGCGGCTCACCGATGCGGCGCCGAGTGCGCTGGAGTCGAGATGGAGAAGTTGCATGATGAAACCTCGATGGATGTGAAGGTGCACAACGCAAATATGCCGATGGGCCCGGCCGCCGCGAAGCCGGTATATTGAGATGCGAACGATCTGTTTTAGAGATGGCCTCCCCCAATGCTTGATGGTGTCTCCCTGGATCAGCTCCGAACTTTCATCGCGGCGGTGGACGAGGGAAGCTTCTCGGCTGCGGCTCGCAAGCTCAACCGCGTTCAGTCGGCAGTAAGCGGTTGGATTGGCAGTCTCGAGGACCAGATCGGGGTTGTGCTCTTTGACCGCTCCGGTCGATTCCCGAAGCTCACGCCGGAGGGGGTGCTTTTGCTTGCGGACGCGCGCAACATCGTGTCCGGGGTGGACACTCTCAAGGCCCGCGCCAGGTTGATGGCATCGGGTCTCGAGAGCGAGCTTTCGGTGGTGGTCGATGTGTTCTTCCCCACCGCTGTTGTCAGTGCTGCCGCCAAGGCCTTCGCGATCCAGTTTCCGCTGACGCCGCTTCGACTTTTTGTTGAAGGCCTGGGGGCGGCCTATCAGCCCGTGCTGGATGGTCGATGCACGATGGGCATCCTGGCTACGTTGCCGTTGACGTTCCCGTCGCTGGTCAGCGAGCGGCTGGGCGAAGTGCCCTTGGTTTTCGTTGCCGCAGCCAGCCACCCCCTCGCGAGTCTTGGATCTCGGATAACAAGACGCGCGGCGGCGAAGTATGTGCAGCTCGTGCTCACCGACAGATCCGACCTCATGGCCGGACGCGACTACGGCGTCGTGTCGCCGTCGACCTGGCGTCTGGCCGACCTGTCGACGAAGCACGCATTCATCAAGGACTGCGTGGGGTGGGGCGGGATGCCCTTGCACATGGTCGAGGAGGACATTGCCGCCGGCACCTTGGTCGTCCTGGATTTGCACGACATCCCGCAGACAGGCTTTGCGTTGACGATGTCTGCATACCACCGGCCGTCCGAACCGCCCGGGCCCGCCGGCAGATGGTTCATCGACCACTTGAAGGCCTCTTGGGAGCAGCAGGCAAACTCTCCGCGAAAGCGCGGGCGAGGGCCCTCTTCCTAGCCCTCACTGCCTCAGGCTCCTGGTGTGGGAGCGGAAGCAGCTGGCCGTCGAAGTACTGCTGATCGAGGCGCTTCGGTCCACGACTGGGGCGACGGCGTCACCCGGTTTGCTGCGAGGCCTGGCCGATGCGCGATTGGCGCGCTCCATCCGGCAGATGCATGAGAGCCCGTCCAGGCCATGGACGGTGGAGCAGTTGGCGGAGCAGGCGTTGCTCTCTCGCCGTCAGCACGGCGTTCAGCCGCCACGTCGGCCAACCACCGGGCAGATTTGCGCAGACCCCCTGAGCAGCGCGAGACGCGACGCGCCCGGCCTCGTTTTCTCCCTCACGCATTCGCATACGGCTCGAGCGGCCGCTGGTTCTCGTTGATGCTCAACCGCCGCCCCAGCGCCGGGAAGGCGCGCTGGGCGCAGCCCTTGCGCTCGCACACCTTGCAGCCGGGGCCGATCGGCGTCACGGCGCCCGGATCGTCGAGCGCCAGCCCACGCGCATACACCAGCCGCGCGGCATGGCGGCGGTCGCAGCCGAGCGCGACGGCGAACTCGCGCGGCGGCGTGCCGAAGCCGCCGCTGTCGTGGCGGATGCAGCGGGCGATCCACAGGTAGGTCCGGCCGTCCGGCATCGAGGCCAGCTGGGTCAGCACCTTGCCGGGTTGCGAGAAGGCCTCGTAGACGTTCCACAGCGGGCAGGTGCCGCCGGTGCGCGAGAAATGAAAGTCGGTCGCCGACTGGCGCTTCGAGATGTTGCCGGCCCGGTCCACGCGCACGAAGAAGAACGGCACGCCGCGCGCGTCCGGACGCTGCAGCGTCGAGAGCCGGTGGCACACCGTCTCGAAGCTCACGCCGAAGCGGCGCGCCAGCAGGTCGATGTCGTAGTGCAGCGCTTCCGCGGCGGCGAGGAACGGCGCGTACGGCAGCACCAGCGCGCCGGCGAAGTAGCTGGCCAGGCCGATGCGCGCGAGGGCACGCGATTCGTCGCTGCGGAACTCGTCGCTGGCGACCAGCGCAGCGAGCACCGCATCGGCTTCCAGGAAGGCCAGCTGGGTCGCCAGTTGAAAGGCGCGCTGGCCCGGTTCGAGGTCGGCATGCAGGCTCAGCAGCCGTGACGCGGGGTCGTACCGGCGCAGCCCGGGCAACGCATCGGCCGATGCGGTCTGCGTCGTCACGCGGTGCCGCGCCAGCAGGTGATCCTCGAGCCGCGCCGCCAGATCGCGCGCCAGCATCGACGGCGCCTGCAGCGCGCGATGCGCCGCCTCGGCCAGCGCATCCAGCTCGGCGATGTGGTTGTGGCGCGCATAGAAGAAGTCGCGCACTTCCTCGTGCGCCTGGGTCGGGCCGACGCCCGGCCGCAGGTCGCGCTCGCCCAGGCCGGCCGCCATCGCTTCCAACCGTTCCTGCGCGTCGCGCGCCACCTTGTGCAGCTGGATCATGCGGCGCGCCAGCGCCGGCATCTGCTGCGCGAGCGCCTGCACCTCCGCCTGCGGGATCTCGGCACCCGGGCCGGCATCGGCGACCACGTCGTGCAACTGCGCCATCAGCCGCGCCTCTTCGTTCTCGGAGAAGAACTGCAGGTCGATGCCCAATGCCGCTTGCAGCTTCAGCAGCACCGGGACCGAGAGCGGCCGCTGGTTGTTCTCCAGCTGGTTGACGTAGCTGGCCGACAGCGCCAACGCTTCGGCCAGGGCCGCCTGCGTCAGGCCGCGTTGCTCACGCAGCGTGCGCAGGCGCACCCCGAGGAAAGTCTTGCGCATGGGATCTTCCGGCAGATGTGATTTGCAAACATTGCAGAATTGCAGAACCGGGTTTGCAGATGTCCACAACATCAGTGTTGCCCTCAGCTTAGCGCATTGCGAAGATTGCAACTCCGCTGGAGCATCGAGAGAATCCCATGAGCGACACCCCGTCCGCCACCTTCAAGCCGAAGAAGTCGGTCGCGCTGTCCGGCGTCACCGCCGGCAACACCGCGCTGTGCTCCGTAGGCCGCAGCGGCAACGATCTGCACTACCGCGGCTACGACATCCTCGATCTCGCCGAGGTCTGCGAGTTCGAGGAGGTCGCGCATCTGCTGGTGCACGGCAAGCTGCCCGGTGCCGCCGAGCTGCGCGCCTACAAGGCCCGGCTGAAGGCGATGCGCGGGCTGCCGGCCGCCGTGAAGGCCGCGCTCGAGACCGTGCCCGCCGCGGCCCACCCGATGGACGTGATGCGCACCGGCGTCTCGGCGCTCGGCTGCGCCTTGCCCGAGAAGGACGACCACGGCCTGCCCGGCGCGCGCGACATCGCCGACCGCCTGCTGGCCTCGCTCGGCTCGATGCTGCTGTACTGGTACCACTGGTCGACGCAGGGCAAGCGCATCGACGTGGAGACCGACGACGACTCCATCGGCGGCCACTTCCTGCACCTGCTGCACGGCGAGCGCCCGCCGGCCGCGTGGGTGCGCGCTATGCACACCTCGCTGAACCTCTACGCCGAGCACGAGTTCAATGCGTCGACCTTCACCGCGCGCGTGATCGCCGGCACCGGCAGCGACTTGTACTCGGCGGTGGCCGGCGCGATCGGCGCGCTGCGCGGCCCGAAGCACGGCGGCGCCAACGAGGTCGCGTTCGAGATCCAGAAGCGCTACGACACGCCCGACGAGGCCGAGGCCGACATCCGCCGGCGTGTCGAGGCCCGCGAGGTGGTCATCGGCTTCGGTCACCCGGTCTACACTGTCAGCGACCCGCGCAACGTGGTCATCAAGCGCGTGGCCCGGCAGCTTTCGCAAGAGGCCGGCACCACGAGGATGTTCGACATCGCCGACCGGCTGGAACAGGTGATGTGGGACGCGAAGAAGATGTTCCCCAACCTCGACTGGTTCAGTGCCGTGAGTTACCACCTGATGGGCGTGCCGACGGCGATGTTCACCCCGCTGTTCGTCATCTCGCGCACCAGCGGCTGGGCGGCGCACGTGATCGAGCAGCGCATCGACAACAAGATCATCCGCCCGAGCGCGAACTACACCGGGCCGGAAGACCGGGCGTTCGTGCCGATCGCCGAGCGCGGCTGAAGCGAGGCTCCCGCGCATGACCTCTCCTGCTTTTTCTCCATTCCGCAAGCGCCTGCCCGGCACCGCGCTCGACTACATCGATGCCCGTGCCGCCGTCGACGGCTTGCGCCCCGGGGCCTGGGACGGGCTGCCGTACACCGCGCGCGTGCATGCCGAGAACCTGGTGCGCCGCTGCGATCCGGCGCTGCTGGAAGACAGCCTGCTGCAGGTCATCGAGCGCCGCCGCGACCGCGACTTCCCGTGGTACCCGGTGCGCGTGGTCTGCCACGACATCCTGGGCCAGACTGCACTGGTCGACCTGGCCGGACTGCGCGATGCCATCGCCGCGCAGGGCGGCGACCCCGCCGCGGTGAACCCGGTCGTGCCGGTGCAGCTGATCGTGGACCATTCGCTCGCGGTGGAGTGCGGCGGCGGCGACCCGCAGGCCTTCGCGAAGAACCGCGCCATCGAGGACCGCCGCAACGAAGACCGCTTCCATTTCATCGACTGGACGAAACGGGCCTTCCGCAATGTCGACGTGATCCCGCCGGGGAGCGGGATCATGCATCAGATCAACCTGGAGAAGATGTCGCCGGTGGTCTGGGTGGAGGACGGCCTGGCCTACCCCGACACCTGCGTCGGCACCGACAGCCACACGCCGCACGTCGATGCGCTGGGCGTGATCGCGGTCGGCGTCGGCGGGCTGGAGGCCGAGAACGTGATGCTCGGCCGCGCGTCGTGGATGCGCCTGCCCGACATCGTCGGCGTCGAGCTGAGCGGCCGCCGGCAGCCTGGCATCACCGCCACCGACATCGTGCTGGCGCTCACCGAGTTCCTGCGCCTGCAGAAGGTGGTCGGCGCCTACCTCGAGTTCTTCGGCGATGGCACGCGCGGCCTCACCATCGGCGACCGCGCGACGATCTCCAACATGTGCCCCGAGTACGGCGCCACCGCGGCACTGTTCTACATCGACGGCCAGACGCTCGACTACCTGCGCCTCACCGGTCGCGAGAGCGAGCAGGTGAAGCTGGTCGAGACCTACGCGAAGACAGCGGGCTTCTGGGCCGGCACGCTGGCCGGCGCACGCTACGAGCGCGTGCTGCGCTTCGATCTGTCGAGCGTGGTGCGCAGCATGGCCGGGCCGTCGAACCCGCACCGTCGCTTGCCGACCAGCGCACTCGCCGAACGCGGCATCGCGGCCCATCTCGACCAGGCCCGCGCGCAGGAAGCGCAAGGCCTGATGCCGGACGGCGCGGTCGTCATCGCCGCGATCACCAGCTGCACGAACACCAGCAACCCACGCAACGTGATCGCGGCCGGGCTGCTGGCGCGCAACGCGAACCGGCTCGGCCTGGTGCGCAAGCCGTGGGTCAAGACCTCGCTCGCGCCGGGTTCGAAGACGGTGGAGCTGTACCTGAAGCAGGCCGGCCTGCTGCCCGAGCTGGAGGCGCTGGGCTTCGGCATCGTCGGGTTCGCCTGCACCACCTGCAACGGCATGAGCGGCGCGCTCGTTCCTGCCATTCAGCACGAGATCGCCGAGCGCGACCTGTACACCACGGCCGTGCTGTCGGGCAACCGCAACTTCGACGGCCGCATCCACCCGCAGGCGAAGCAGGCCTTCCTCGCGTCGCCGCCACTGGTGGTGGCCTATGCGATCGCCGGCACGATCCGCTTCGACATCGAGCGCGATGTGCTCGCGGTCGTGAACGGCCGCGAGATCCGGCTGCAGGACCTGTGGCCCGACGATGCGGAGATCGATGCGCTGGTGCAGTCGTCGGTGCAGCCGGCGATGTTCCGGCAGGTCTACGAGCCGATGTTCGCCATTGCTGCCGAGAGCAGCGAACGGGTGGATCCGCAGTACGACTGGCGGCCGCAATCGACCTACATCCGCCGCCCGCCGTACTGGGATCGTGAGGGCATGGGCGCGTTGGCCGCGAGCCCGCGCACGCTGACCGGCATGCGGCCGCTCGCGATCCTGCCGGACAACATCACGACCGACCACCTGTCGCCGTCGAACGCGATCGGGGCCGACTCGGCCGCGGGTGAATACCTCGCGCGGATGGGCCTGCCCGAGGAAGACTTCAACTCGTATGCCACGCACCGTGGCGACCACCTGACCGCGATGCGCGCGACCTTTGCGAACCCGACCTTGAAGAACGAGATGGTGCGCGGCGACGACGGCACGGTGCGCGCCGGCTCGTTGGCCCGCCTTGAGCCCGAGGGCCGCGTGGTGCGCATGTGGGAGGCCATCGAGACCTACCTCGCGCGCAAGCAGCCGCTGATCGTCATCGCCGGAGCCGACTACGGCCAGGGCAGCTCGCGCGACTGGGCCGCGAAGGGCGTGCGCCTGGCGGGCGTCGAGGTGGTGGTGGCCGAAGGCTTCGAGCGCATCCACCGCACCAACCTGATCGGCATGGGTGTGCTGCCGCTGGAGTTTCAAGCAGGCACCAGCCGGCTGACGCTCGGGCTCGATGGCACCGAAACCTATGACGTGCTGGGCGAACGCACACCTCGCGCCGAGTTGCGGCTGCGCGTGCGAATGCGTGACGGCACGACGCTGGAGGTGCCCGTCACCTGCCGGCTCGACACGGCCGAGGAGGTGTCCGTCTACGAGGCGGGCGGCGTGCTGCAGCGGTTTGCGCAGGACTTCCTCGCGGGACAGACAGGAACACAAACCACCCGTTCAGCCTGAGGTATCGAAGGCCCGCACCATGACCGCAGTCCCCCAGATCCGCATCCCCGCCACCTACTTGCGTGGCGGTACCAGCAAGGGCGTGTTCTTCCGCCTGCAGGACCTGCCCGCGCGCTGCCAGGAGCCGAGCGAGGCCCGCGACCGGCTGCTGCGGCGCGTGATCGGCAGCCCCGATCCCTATGGCAAGCAGATCGACGGCATGGGCGGCGCGACCTCGTCGACCTCGAAGGTGGTGATCCTGTCGCCGTCGACGCGGCCCGGCCACGACGTCGACTACCTGTTCGGCCAAGTGTCGATCGACCAGGCCTTCATCGACTGGTCGGGCAACTGCGGCAACCTGTCGGCGGCGGTCGGCCCGTTCGCGATCGCGCAAGACCTGCTGCCGGCCGGGCGCGTGCCGCAGAGCGGGCTGTGCACCGTGCGCATCTGGCAGGCGAACATCGGCAAGACCATCGTCGCGCACGTGCCCGTCGCGGGCGGGCAGGTGCAGGAGACAGGCGACTTCGAGCTCGATGGCGTCACCTTTCCCGCGGCCGAGGTGCAGCTCGAGTTCCTCGACCCGGCCGCCGAAGGACAGGACGAGGGCGGCGGTGGCGCGATGTTCCCGACCGGGCGGCTCGTCGACGAGCTCGAGGTGCCCGGTGTCGGCACGCTGAAGGCGACGCTGATCAACGCCGGCATCCCGACCATCTTCGTCAACGCGAGCGACATCGGCTGCACCGGCACCGAGCTGCAGGAGGCCATCAATGGCGATGCCACGGCGCTGGCCCGCTTCGAGGCGATGCGGGCCTGGGGCGCCGTCAGGATGGGATTGATCCGCGACGTGGCCGAGGCCTCGACACGCCAGCACACGCCCAAGATCGCCTTCGTCGCGCCGCCGGCCGACTACGTGGCGTCGAGCGGCAAGGCGGTGCGTGCCGCCGACATCGACCTGCTGGTGCGGGCGCTGTCGATGGGCAAGCTGCACCACGCAATGATGGGCACGGCGGCCGTTGCGATCGGCACGGCGGCGGCGATTCCCGGCACGCTGGTCAACCTCGCCGCGGGCGGCGGCACGCGCGCTGCGGTGCGCTTCGGCCACCCGTCGGGCACGCTGCGCGTCGGCGCCGAGGCCCGTCAGGCCGACGACGGCCAGTGGTCCGTCACGAAGGCCCTGATGAGCCGCAGCGCCCGCGTGCTGATGGAAGGCTGGGTGCGCGTGCCCGGCGACAGTTTCTGAATCTGAACGAGAGAAGCGCATGTCCACCCGTCAACAACTCAAGGCCCTTGCCGCCGCTCGCCGCGGCGTGATCGTTCCCGGCGCGTTCAACGCGATGTCTGCGAAGGTCATCGCCGACGCGGGCTTCGAGGCGATTTACATCACCGGCGCCGGCGTCACCAACATGTGGTTCGGCATGCCGGACCAGGGCTTCATGGGCCTGGCCGAGATCGCCGACCACACGGCGCGCATCCGCGATGCGGTCGAGCTGCCGCTGATCGTCGACGCCGACACCGGCTTCGGCAACGCGTTGAACGTCTATCACACGGTGCGCACGCTGGAGCGTGCTGGTGCCGACTGCATCCAGCTCGAAGACCAGGTGGCGCCGAAGCGCTGCGGCCACTTCGCCGGCAAGGACGTGATCGCGCTCGACGAAGCGGTGGGCAAGATCAAGGCCGCGGTCGACGCGCGGCGCGACCCGAACCTGCTGATCATGGCGCGCACCGATGCCGCGGCGACGCAGGGCTTCGACGCGGCGGTCGAGCGCGCGCAGCGCTTCGCCGAGGCCGGTGCCGACATCCTGTTCGTCGAGGCGGTGACGACGGCCGACGAGGTGCGTGCGCTGCCGCGGCGGCTGGCGGCGCCGCAGCTGGTCAACATGGTGATCGGCGGCAAGACCCCGATCGTCGGCGCCGACGAGTTGAAGGACTTGGGCTACGGCTTCGTGCTGTATGCCAACGCCGCGCTGCAAGGCGCCGTGGCCGGCATGCAGCGCGTGCTGGGCGCGCTGCAGCAGGCCGGCCGCGTCGACGAAGACCCGACGCTCGTCGTGCCGTTCGCGGAGCGGCAGCGGCTGGTGGACAAGCCGCGGTGGGATGAGCTGGAGGGGCGCTACGCGCGCTAGGGGCCGCCGCACGGGGTGCGGCCACGCGTGGGCGCAAGCACGGATTCATGACGGCGTTGTGACCATTCCACCTATCGATGAAAAGAGGCGAGGGACTGCCCTCGGTCACGATGGGTCCTCATCGCCCCCGATTCCCCACCGTCCGACCGGCTTGGTCATGACTCCGTCAGTTTTTGTCCGACCTCCAGCCCTCCCATTCGTCATCTGACGAGATTGGTCAGCGGCCGATCGAATTAGCGTGAAGCTGGTAACGGTTCCAGGCGGTTCGAAACGGGCACGTAACCTGCGCTGCAATGCAGGTGTGGTGGCAGGCGTGCCGCCACCGGATCACGCACCCCCTGAAAAGCCGATCGGACCTATGAGGATTGCCGCACTGTGGACCCTGCGCGCGGAGAGCCTTCGCGCGACGACTGCCTTTGCTTCCCGCGCCATCGACGTCGAGCAGTTCAGTGAACCCGAGTCCTTGCTGGAGGCCTGGAAGGAGACGGATTTCGACGCGATTCTCGTGCAAGGGGACACCGCGCTGAGCCGCGACTGGCTCGATGTGCTGCGCACCCGCGGCGCATCGCGCGCGCCGATCGTCGCGGTCGGGGCCGGCGACACCTACTCGATCGCGCAGGCGCTGATGCGCGGCGCCGATGACTACGCCACCGAAGCCGAGGGCGCGACCGGCCTGGTCCAGCGCGTGCTGGCCCGCGTGCGCGCCGGCGCGTCGCCCTCGCAGGGGCCGACGCTTCGGGTCGGCCTCTATTCGCTCGACACGGCGCAGGCCCTGCTCGCGTCGCCCAACCACCGCGTGCGCCTGACGGCCCGCGAGTGCAGCCTCGCGCAGGTCCTGTTCGAACACCCTGGCCGGCTCGCGACGGTGGAGATGTTGTCGGCCGCGCTGTTCGGCAACACCGAGGTCGCCAACAAGCGGTCCATCGAGCAGCACCTCTACAAGCTGCGGCAGAAATGCGTGCTCGTCTCGAAGCAGCAAGGCACGCCCTTGCACATCGAGTCGGTCTACGCGTCGGGCTACCGGCTGCGCGCCTGATCCGCGCGCGCGGGCCATCGGAAAGCGGTGCAGCAGGCCCTCGCTGCGGCCGATGCCAATCCGCTGCGCAAGGTCTCCAAAGTGCTCCGATCCACAGGGCGTCGCGCGACCCGTGACGGGATGTGTCGTCGCATCCGGTCCGTCGCGGCGCAGGAGTGTCGATCTCGAAACGAAGCGAAAACCTGCTGGGCGCACGCACCGATTCTGGGGACCATCCGCGCTTTCGAGGAGATCCCCCATGACAAAGCAAGCATCGATGCCCGCCGACCTCCTGCACCGCAGGCGCCTGCTGACGGTGGCGCTGTCGTCGGTCGCTGCCGCGAGCCTCGCAGCCTGCGGCGGCAGCAGCGACAGCAGCCCGCCTGCACCAGCGGCCGCGACACCGCCTGCGCCCGCACCCGCGCCTGCGCCGGCTCCTGCTCCTGCGCCCGCACCGGCTCCGGCACCGGCACCCGCACCGGCTCCGGCTCCGGCCGCGCCGACGGCCTGCACCGAGACGATCGCCGGCAACCATGGCCACGTGCTGAACGTCCCGGCGGCCGACCTCGATTCGACGGTCGACAAGGTCTACGACATTCAGGGCTCGTCCGGGCACACGCACACGGTGTTGCTGACGGTCGCGAATCTGCGTCAGCTGAAGGACGGGGTTGCCGTCACGGTCGAGTCGTCGATCGGGTCATCGCACAGCCACACGGTGACCACGCGCTGCGCGTAGTCATTCGAGGCCTCGGGGCGGGTTGTTGATCGGAGGCTGCGACCGGTGTCGCAGAATGTCGGCTTTTCTCCATTTCCCGATCAGGAACCCTGCCCATGACCGAGGTCCACGCCACGCCCGCCCCCGTTCCTGCCGACCGGCCCGCCTTGCCCGACCGCTTGTCGGTCGACCCGCGCAGCCCGTTCCATGTCGCCGCGATCTTCGAGCACGAGATCGGCATCCGCTTCAACGGCAAGGAGCGCGGCGACGTCGAGGAATACTGCATCAGCGAAGGCTGGATCAAGGTGCCCGCCGGCCGCTCGGTCGACCGCAAGGGCCAGCCGCTGATGCTCAAGCTGAAGGGGCAGGTCGAGTCGTTCTACCGCTGATCAGCTCGACGGGTCCTTGGTGCGGGTGCGCGACACCGCCATCATGACGCCGATGCCCAGCACGATCAGGCAGGTGATGCCGACGTAGACCGGTGCGAGCCCGGCCGTCACCAAGCCCCAGGCGACGCCGCCGACGAGCAGCACGAGGCCGACGAGATAGAGCGCGAACGACATGGTGTTGCTCCTTGCGGGCAACCGCTGCCCGTGTCGAGCGACTCTAGTCACCCGCGCGCCTGCTGCCGATCAGCGGACCACGCCGTTGCGCGTAGTCCCCTTCCTACCGGATCAGACGGGTCGCTTCGGAATCCCCAGCCCGCGCTGCACCGCCGGCCGCGCCTTGAAGGCCGCCAGCACCCGCGTCACGTTCGGGAAGTCGGTCATGCCGACCAGCTCGCCCGCTTCGTAGAAGCCGAACAGGTTGTTGATCCACGGAAAGATCGCGATGTCGGCGATCGAGTACGCGTCGCCCAGGATCCAGTCGCGGCCCTTCAGCCGCTCGTCGACCACCTTCAGCAGCCGCTTCGATTCGGCCACGTAGCGGTCGCGCGGGCGCTTGTCTTCGTACTCGCGGCCGGCGAACTTGTGGAAGAAACCAAGCTGGCCGAACATCGGGCCGATGCCGCCCATCTGGAACATCACCCACTGCAGCGTCTCGAAGCGGCCGGCGGTGTCGGTGGGCATCAGCTGGCCGGTCTTGCTCGCCAGGTAGACGAGGATCGCGCCCGATTCGAACAGCGCGAGCGGCTTGCCGTCGGGGCCGTTCGGGTCGAGGATCGCCGGGATCTTGTTGTTCGGGTTCAGCGACAGGAACTCGGGCGACAACTGGTCGTTGGTGTCGAAGCGCACCAAGTGCGGTTCGTACGGCAGCCCGGTCTCCTCCAGCATGATCGACACCTTCACGCCGTTTGGCGTCGGCAGCGAATAGAGCTGCAGCAGCTCGGGGTGCTGCGCGGGCCACTTGGTGGTGATCGGGAAGGCAGACAGGTCGGACATGGCGGGGTGCGGTGAGGGCGTAGTGGGATGCAGCCGGCGATTCTGCCCCTGTCCGACTTTCCGTGCGCCGGTGGGTGAACTATGGTGGTCACAGTGCTGTCACCCGCCCCGCCGAACATCGGCGGCTCATCAGTCCCGATGAACTTCAGACAAGCCATGCCCAACACCGCAGTTCGACCCACCCGTGCCCGCCTCCTCGCCCTGACGCTGCTCGCCGGCGCCGCGCTGTCCGCCTGTGGCGGCAGCGACGACGACCCCGCACCGGCTCCGGCGCCGGCAGCCAAGCCGTTCGCGACGCTCGACGGCAAGGCGCCGCTGGTGATCGGCCACCGCGGCCTGCCGGGCCTGCACCCCGAGGAAACGCAGGCCGCCTACGAGGCCGCGGCCGACGTCGGTGCCGATTCGCTCGAGGAAGACCTGCACCTCAGCAAGGACTGCGTGCTGGTCGCGCGCCACAACCCCTGGCTGAGCGACAACACCAACGTGGCCACGGTGCCCGAAGTCGCCGCGCGCAAGCGCACGGTGCCGGGCCGGCTGGTCAACGTGGCGTACACCGTGTCGCCGCCGACCAACGCGAACGAGCCGAAGCAGTACCTGAGCGACCTGACCGACCCGGCCGACCCGAAGTCGGTGCTGAAGTCGCTGATCGTCGACGGCGAGGACCACACCAACGACTGGTCGATCACCGACTTCACGGCCGCCGAGCTGAAGCAGTGGATCAAGGGCACGACGTATGACGCGCGCGCCGATCGCCCGACCGCCGAGAACGGCACGCAGCCGGTGCTGACGATGCAGGAGGTGCTGGCCATCGCGAAGGCGAAGAGCACGTCGACCGGCCGCACGCTGACGGTGTACCCGGAGGTCAAGAACCCGTACTGGAACAACCAGCAGGCGATCGCCAACGGCTGCGACACCGCGAAGACTGGCCACCCGTTCGAGGATGCGGTGCTGAAGTTCGTCGTCGACAACAACCTCAACACGCTGGCCTCGCCGATCTTCGTGCAGAGCTTCGACCCGGCCAGCCTGAAGTACCTGCGCAGCATCGGCCTGAAGGCGCGCGTGGTGCAGCTGATCGACGGCAACGACACGCACCTCGACACCGGTGTCGTCACCTACTCGACCTCCGACGTCTACACCTTCGTCGACGGCCGCCCGTACAGCTGGACGATCAACGGCGACGGCCGCTACTTCGACGCGATGCTGACGCCGGCCGGCCTGGCCGAGATCAAGACGTATGCCGACGGTATCGGTCCGTGGAAGCCGCAGGTGATGGCCTGGAAGCAGGTGCCCTATGCCGGCGGCACGAAGATGGCCGACATCAACAGCGTGACGCCGACCTCGCTGATCGCCGATGCGCACAAGGCCGGCCTCGTCGTGCACAGCTACACCTTCCGCAATGAAAAGCAGTACCTGCCGGGCCTCTACAACGGCGATCCGGTCGCGGAGTACCTGCCGTATTTCCGTGCCGGCATCGACGGCGTGTTCACCGACTTCGCCAATACCGGCGTTGCGGCGCGTGCGGCGTACCTGAAGGAACTGGGGCGCTGATCGTTCAGTTGCGCAGCGGTCGGGGCTGCAAGGCCTTCAGCCGCTTGCGCAGCAGCGCCTCGGGAACGCATTGCATGCCCAGGGCGCTCATGCAGCGTTCCAGCCACCGCTCGCGCGTGAGCGCGGCGGTCAGTGATTTCGCCAGCGCTTCCTGCACGCTGTCGCCGTAGGCGGTTGCCGCCTTCGCCAGCGCACGGTTCAACAGCGCACGCGGCGCGACCATCATCGCGAGGTCGATCAGGTCGCGGCTGTGCGTGTTCGTGTCGGCCCAGCGGTCTGCATTGGCGAGCAGCTTGCCCGCCGCCATGTCCAGCGGCGTGAGCGTTGAAATGCCCGCGATGCGGTCCGACGGGCCGGGGGGGGCGAACTGGATGCGGCCCTCGAGCACGATCTCGAACTTGATGGCCACGCCGTCGACGCGCAGCTGGGTGCGCAGGCCGTACTGGTCGGCGCGCAGCGGGCGCACCGGGTCGAGCAGATGGCCCGGTGCCGCCAGTGCGCCGATGCCGTCGGCGCCACCGGTCAGCTGGCGCAGCGCGCGATAGCCGTCGATGCCCGAGACGAGGAAGTCGACGTCGATCGATTCGCGGTACTCGCCGTAGCGCAGCGCCATGGCCGTGCCGCCGCCGAAATAGCAGCCCTTGTCGTGCAGCAGCGGCGCGTTGAGCGAGCGCAGCAGTTGCTCGATGCGGCGGTGGTGCTCGCGTTCAAACAAGCAGGCGCCCTCCGCCGAGCGTGTGCGTCAAGCGCTCGATCAGCTCGCGCTCGTCCGGCCCGAGCGCACTCTGGTCGACGTGGCGCCAGTTGCGCTCGTACAGGTCGAGTGCTTCCTGCGGCGTGAGCCGGTCGATGTCGTGCAGCTGCCAGGCCAGCGCGGCCAGTTGCGGGAAGTCGGACAGGCGCAGGGTCTCGGGCAGTACGCTCGCAGGCTTGTCGACGCTGTGCGGATCGACCATGTCGAGCCGCAGCCCCAGCGCCGTCACGGCATTCATCCACGCGCCGATCGACACCGACGCCTCGCCTTGTTCGATGCGGTGCAGCGTGACGCGCGACATGCCAGCGGCCTCGGCGGCGGTCGTGGCACTGATGCGCAATTGCTTGCGCTGCGCGCGGATGCGCTGGCCGAGTTCGCCCAGGGCAGTGCTGCTGGCATCCCGGAGCGGCGGTGAGGTGGCTGGCATGATGTTTCTCATTCTAGTCATTAATCGATCAATGTCCAGAATGAGAAACACTTTTAGTCAACATCGAGCGTCACGCTCGCGTCACCATCCGACATCACCATCGGCAGCTTCGCAACCGACGAGCTGTCCCCCATGACGCATTCCCTGCGCCGCACCCTGATTCCTTCCGCCTTCGCGACCCTCGCCATCCTCGCCGCCGTCACGGCCTGCGGCGGTGGCGACAGCGGCGGTAGCCCCGCCCCGGCACCGGCGCCGGCAGCCTTCTCGCCGTCGGTCGCTCTGATGACCGACGTGCACTTCGAAGACGTGTACGGCGATTTCAAGAGCAGCAGCTTCAGCGGCATCCCGACCACCAGCGGCAAGAACGCGACCATCCGCACGATGTACGCGCAGCTCACGTCGACGCGCCTGTTCAACGAGAACTACTTCGCCTTCCGCGCCGCGCTCGACGATGCCTTCGCGAAGGGCATCAAGTACGTCGCGCTGCCGGGCGACTACACCGACGACGCGCAGCCGGTGAACGTCGACGGCATCGCCGCGATCCTGCAGGAGTACCGTGCCAAGGGCATGCGCTTCTTCATCGCGCCGGGCAACCACGATCCGAACGAGCCGTTCGACGACAACGAAGCCGGCAAGAACGACTTCCTGACGCAGGCCGGCAGGGAGCAGAAGGTGTTCGCCACCGGCAACGCCGCCTGCAAGGCCGCCGACCCGACCGTGGTCTGCACCGACCAGCTGAAGGAGCTGGGCTACGAGAACATCATCGCCCGCCTCGGCGACTTCGGCTTCATGCCGACCTCGACCGACGTGCTGTGGGAGACGCCGTTCAGCCAGTACACCAGCTACAACTACACCGATGCGAAGACGCAGTCGGCGCTGTCGAACCGCCAGTTCGAGATCTGCCTGGAAGGCGAAGGCGGTGCCTACAAGGCGGCCGGCGAAGCGGCACTCGGCAAGGCCTATACGAGGTGCGGCAGCCTGGTCGACGCGAGCTACCTGGTCGAGCCGACCAAGGGCCTGTGGCTGCTGTCGATCGACGCCAACGTCTACATCCCGAACGCGAACTTCGACCCCGCCAACCCGAAGGTCTTCAAGGGCTATGACGGTGCCGGCAACGCGGGCTGGAACAAGGTGCTGACGCACAAGAAGCACCTGGTCGAGTGGATCAAGAACGTGAGCGCGCGCGCCAAGGCCGAGGGCAAGCAGCTGATCGCGTTCTCGCACTACCCGACGATGGACTTCTACGCGAACCAGACCGACGCGATGAAGGCAGTGTTCAAGTCGGGCGCGTTCCAGACTTCGCGCGTGCCCGAGGTGGCAACCACCCAGGCGCTCGCCGCCACCGGGCTGCAGCTGCACGTCGGCGGCCACATGCACTTCAACGGCAGCAACGAGTACACCGACAGCACCGGCCGCTACCTGGCCAACGTGCAGTCGCCGTCGCTCGCGGTGTATGGTGCGGCGTACAAGATCGTCACGTACAAGAGCGCCGACGTGGCCGATGTGCAGACGGTCGCGCTGAACGACGTGCCGCGCTTCAAGGAGCTGTTCCCGCACTACCAGGCGGAGTACGACTACCTGCAGGCGAGCACCGTGCCGGCCGACATCGCCAAGCGCTGGAACCACGGCGTGCTCGACACCAAGAGCTACGGCGAGTTCACCCGCTACTACTTCGGCGAGCTGTCGCGCCTGCGCTTCATGGACGAGTACTGGCCCTGCGAGATGAAGGAAGCCGCCACCGGCCTGACGCTGCAGCAGATGCTGGTGCTGTCGCAGCTGAACACGGCCGTCACGCTGGCGCAGCTGAAGGATGCGCCGGGCATCGTGCCGCTGAGCGCCACCTGCGCCGCCGCCGGCACGCCGCCGGCCAGCCCGGTCGCCGCACCGGCCACGCAACTGGCGGCCGACTGGGCCACCGCC
>NZ_JBFULV010000073.1:0-33815 GCF_054049715.1 Rhizobacter sp. P5_C2
GGCCCGGCGACGGCTTCGGGCTGGCCGGGCGCCCCGGTGGCCGCGACGTGACGCTCGGCGGCGGGGGCGGTGGGCTCTCGACCACGCTGTTCGCGAACAACGTGGCCCGCCACATCGCGCAGGAGCTGGCGCGGCTGGGTGCCCTGCGCAGCGCCGAGTACCGCGTCGACCTGCGGGTCTGGCTGGCGCGCGACGGTCGCATCGAACGCTGCGAGATCGCACGTGGCAGCGGCGATGCGGCGCTGGACCGGCAGGTGCTGGACGGCGTCTCGCGCATCGGCGCGCTGCGCCAGCCGCCCCCCGACAACCTCGCGCAGCCGCTGCGCATCCGCGTGACCTCGGCCGACGCCTGATCGGCCGCCACCTCGAACAACACCCATGATGAAGAAGACACTGATCGCCTCCTGCATCACCCTGTTCGCGCTCGGGGCTGCCAGCTCGGCATACGCCCAGCAGGACACCGCGGCCGACGTGCAGCAGCTGCGCATGACGCTGCTGACGCTGATCCGCACGCTGCTCGACCAGAACCTGCTGACCGTGCCGAAGGCGCAGGAGATGCTGCGCCAGGCCGGCATCGATCCGGCGCTGTTGCAATCGAACCCGCCGCCGGCCGCGGCGCCGGCGTGGGGCTCGCCGCCGGTGAGTGCCGCCGCGCCGCCGGTCGTGCGCGTGCCGTACGTGCCCGAGACGGTGAAGCGCGAATTGCGCGAGGAGATCCGCCAGGAGGTGCTGGCCACTGCGCGTGCGGAACGCTGGGCGGTGCCGGAGTCGCTGCCGACCTGGCTGTCGCGCTTCAACTTCAATGCCGACGTGCGGCTGCGTCTGCAACGCGACGATTTCGCCGACGACAACGTGCTGCCGGCCACACTCGACAGCTTCTACCAGCTGCTCGGCAGCAACGGCCAGCCGACCACGGCCAACACCACCGAGAGCCGCGACCGGCTGCGCGTGCGCGCCCGGCTGGCCGTGACGGGGCGCGTCAGCGACGACGTGCAGGCCGGCCTGCGCATCGTCACCAGCAAGGGCGGCGATGCGAACGACCCCGCCTCGGAGAACGTCGACGCGGGCCAGTCGTCGCGCCGCTACGGCCTCGCGCTCGACCAGGCGTGGATCGGTTGGGGCCTGGGGCCGTACAGCGCCAGCGGCGGGCGCATCGCCAACCCGTACCAGACCAGCGACCTGCTGTGGTCCAACGACCTGACGCTCGATGGCGTCACCGCGAGCTGGCGGCCGACCTTCGGCTACGAGTGGACCGCGTTCGCGACGCTCGGCTGGCACCCGCTGCACGAGGTCAACAACTCGCTGCAGAACCGCACGAGCGACAGCTGGCTGCTGGGCGCGCAGGCCGGCCTGCAATGGCGGCCCGGCACCGGCTGGAACGCGCGGGCGGGCCTTGGCGTGTTCGATTTCCGGCACATCGAGGGCCGGCTGAACCCGCCGGGCGCTGGCGACGGCACGACCACCGACTACAACGACAGCGCGCCCCAGGTGCGCACGCGCGGCAACACGATGTTCAACATCACCGCGCAGAGCAACCCGAACGCGGCGCCGCTGTGGGGCGTCGCGTCGAAGTTCCGCGTCGTCGACCTGAACACGTCGCTCGACTACACGACGCCCGAGCTGTGGCGCTTCGGGGTGCAGGGCGACGTGCTGAACAACATCGGTTGGGACGCCGACGAGATCGCGCAGCGCATCGGCGGCGCGGCGGCCGGCCTGCCGGGCGACAAGTCGTGCGGCGACGGCGTGGCGCGGCTGGGCTGCCGCAGCACGCGCGGCTATCGCGTCGAGTTCAGCGCCGGCCGCGGCCTGGTCGACGAGGAAGGCAGCTGGACCATCAGCGCGGGCGTGCGCCACCTCGAGCGCGRTGCGGTGCCCGACGGCTTCACCACCGGCGACTACCGGCTCGGTGGCACCGACGTGAAGGCCGGTTTCGTCGGCGCGAGCTACACGCTGGCGCGCAACACGCAGCTCAGCGTGCGCTACGTCAATGCGCAGGGCATCGACTCGCCGGTGCCGTTCCGCGTCAACACGCTGACGTTCGACCTGCTGTCGAGGTTCTGACCATGCGCTCACCGATGCTTCTTGCGGCCTTGCTGCTCGTCTCGTCTGCGCCCCAGGCCCAGCAGGCCGACCGCGAGCGCCAGCAGCTGATGCAGATGCAGCAGCAGGTGCAGAAGCTGCGCCAGGAGAACGCGCAGCTGCAGGCCGGCAAGGCCGAGGAAGTCGGCAAGGCGCGCGAGGAGGCCGACAAGGTCAAGCGCGAAGCCACGCAGTTGCGCGCGAGCAGTTCGGGCTCGCAGCGTGAGGCGAAGCGGCTGGCCGACGCGCTGGCGCAGGCGCGCGAAGCGCTGCAGCAGAGCCAGGCCGAGGCCGAGAAGCTGAAGGCCGAGCTGGCGCAGCGTGATGCGGCGTTGCAGCTCGCGACCCGGCAACTGGCCGACGAGCGGCGCAACGCCGAGGCCGGTGCCGGCGTGCTCGGTGCGCGGCTGAAGGCCAACTCCGCGCGTGCGGACCTGTGCGAGGCGAAGCACCAGCAGGCGATGGCGCTTGGGCAGGAGGTGCTGGGCCTCTACGAGAGCCGACAGCTGCGGGCCTGCGAGCCGTTCATCGGGTTGTGGCAGGTGAGGGAGGAGAAGCAGATCCAGGGTTTGCGCGACCGGCTGTTCGACGCGCGACTTGATGTGCCCATCGCAGCACCGTAGCCTGGATCCGTTCGCCCTGAGCCTGTCGAAAGGCCTGTGTCAACGCAGCCTGCTGTCGATCAACGCGACCAGTTCGTCCTGCTGCATCCGCTCGGCCCAGCTGCGTGGCGTCGATCCCTGCGTGACGAGGCGCACGTCGGTGCGGCGATGCCCGATCAGCAACGCGGCTGCGTCGCGCCGTTGCTCCAGCAGCGCCAGGAACAGCGGTGAGCGCTGCTCGCGATCGAGCAGGTTCGGGTCGGCACCGGCCTCCAGCAACGCACGCACGATCGCGGCATGGCCGCGCTCGGCGGCCAGGTGCAGCGGCGTGATGCGCATCTCGTCGGCCCGATCGGGATCCGCACCCGCCTGCAACAGCAAGGCCACGACGTCGGCACGGCCCTGGCGCGCAGCGACGGCCAGCGGCGTGGCGCCGGTGGCATCCGCCACGTCCGGCCGTGCACCCGCCTTCAGCAGGCGCTGCACCGTGTCGGCATGCCCGCGCGTGGCGGCGACGCCGAGCGCCGCCATCCCGATGTTGCCGACCCGATCGAGGTCGACGCGGTGCGCCAGCACCTCGCGCAGCATCTCTTCGCGTTCACTCAGGACGGCCAGCACCAGCGCGCCGTTGCCGCCGGCATCGACGGCCTGCGGGCTCGCGCCGAGTTTCAGCATCTCGCGCCACAGCGCGAGGTTGCCCTGGCGCGCGGCGGCCAGCGCCATGTCGCTCTCGGGCACCGGCTGCCCCTGGGCCAGCGACGTGATCATCAACAGGACCGTGCCCAGCCCGCTCATCCTCAGGTTCATGCCGGCCTCCGTGCCACCGATGCCACCAGCGCATGCGCACCCGCCCAGGCCGCCCCTGCGCCGGCCACGCTGGCCAGCCAGTCCATCACGCTCACCGAACGCCCGGGGCTGAAGTACTGCGCGAACTCGTCCAGCGCGGCGAACGCTGCGCACGAGAGCACCGCAGCGAGTCCGCGGCGAAGGCCCAGCGAGAACAACAGGCAGGTACACAAGACCGCGTGCAGCGTGGCGTGGGCCAGCTTGTCCCAACCACCCGGGACGAGGCCGACGGCATAGGGCTGGGCACCTTGCCACAGCACGTTGACGACCAGCAGGGCGGCCAGTGCCGCAGCGCCGAACCGTGCGGGACGCGAGGGGTGGTTCAGCGCGTCGGCCAGCATGAGGGCAACGCGTCGCAGCGGTGAGAGGAGGGCAGTCTGGTTCATCGCCTTCGAGTGTGGCGTGGCCGCGTGACGCGGCCATGGCATGAAGGCATGAGCCGTCCGGCTCATCCGCAGGCGCAGCGCCTGCAACTTCACGGGTGCGTCACACCGGACTTCTACAACCGTCCGGACCATTCGATCGATCCCGAGGAGCACCGTGCCCACCCTGCAGTCTTCCAAGCCCGCGCGCGCTGCGCTGGCCCTGTTGTTCATCGGCGTTCTGGCGGCTTGCGGTGGAGGAGGGGACTCGGATCCCGCACCCGGCGGTGGCACGCCGCCGCCACCCGCGCCACCTCCGCCCACGCCGGTGGCCGGCCCTCGCTGGATCAGCAGTGCTGCACAGATCGACCTGCTGGGCGGTGCCGACAGCGGCATCGACGGCCCGCTGCTGGTGGTCGACCCAGGGCGGCCCGACAGCCCGGCTGCCCTGACGCCCGGCGCCGTCGACAGCACCTCGGTGCGCATCCTCGGCGGCAAGGTCGATGCGACCTTGAGCACGGTGGAGTCGCCGGGCCCGCGCTTCGTCGTGTACGACGCGCCGGCGCCGGGCGGCACGACGGTGTCGTTCAGCCTCTACAAGCTGGCGCTCGACTCGGTCGGCACGGCGGCGCCCGCACCGGAGCGCATCTCCAGCGAGACGACGATCTGCGGCTCGCTCGGCGCGCGCTTCCGCGTGATCGGGCAAAGCCTGACCGGCGACGAGGCGCTGATCAGCTACCTCGCGCCCGACAGCAACGGGAACTGCGGCGACCTGGCGTTGCCGCGTCTGATGAAGCTCAGCATGGGCCGCACGGCCGCACCCATCGTGCTGCCGGTGGCCGAGGCCGAACGCCTGACGCCGATCGGCGCGATCCACGGCAGCAGCGGGCAGGTGGCCGCGGTGCTCGCGTGGCAGAACGGACACTTCGTGCGCGCCGACGGGTCGCTCGCGAACCCGCTGCCGCTCGCCGATGCCGACGTGGTCGGCACGCCGATGGCACCGAGCGGGCCGGGCATCGTCACGCGCTTCGGCATCTTCATCAAGTCGGCCGACGGGCTGCGCCGCTACGACAAGTCGACCGGCAAGGTGTCCGCACTGCTGCTGGCCGGCCAGGTGGATGCAGGCGCGCAGGTCAACGACCTGTATGACGAGCAGGGGCTGTACGTCACCGTGGCGCAGCCGGGCGGGGCGCTGGATCTCTACCGCATCAGCGACACGCTGGCACCGGTGGTCACGAAGATCAACGAAGACGGGCCCTTGCACCCGTGGGGCTTCCGGGTGCTGAAGTCGTCGGTGCTGTACGCGGTGGATGGCCGCGACGATTTCACGGCCTGGCGCAAGGCCGACGGGCAACGCAGCAGCGTGCTGGCCGGCAAGCGCGTCGTGATGAGCAGCCTGTTGTCGGACCGCGTGTTCCACACCACCACCGACGACGATGGCAAGGTGACGCTCGCGACCAGCGACCTGGACGGCGGCAATGCGCGAAGCTTTGGCGAGGCCCAACTGGCCAGCGGCGCCCTGGCGACGCAGGCCACGCCGTTCGCGCGCAGCCTGCGGGCGAACGGGGCGTTCTCGCATGCCATCGTCGTCGCCCCGGAGGCAGGCAAATCGGATCTGACGGGAGGCAGCGTGCGCTGGATCAGCTTCGGCGACGCGGCGCAGGACATCGACGCCGGCAGCCTGCCTGCCACGCTCGCGCTCGGCAACACGCTGCAGGCGCCCGGCATCGTGGCCGAAGCCGGGCTGTTCTCGGTGCGCAAGGCGGTCGGCACGGACGCCTACGTGTTCGCCAGCCGCCGCGCGGCGGCATCGCTGGTGCGGATCGCCAACGGCGTCCAATGAGGAGATCGAGATGAGCAGCATGGACCGCCGCGCAACAATCCTGTGCGTCGTCGGCGCACGGCCGAACTACATGAAGATGGCGCCGCTGCTGAGAGCGCTCGCGATGCTGCCGCATCCGCCCCGCGCCGTCCTCGTGCACACCGGGCAGCACTACGACCCGGCGTTGAAAGACCAGCTGTTCGACGACCTGCGCCTGCCGCCGCCCGACGAGAACCTCGACGTGCGCTCCGGCTCGCATGCCGTGCAGACGGCCGAGGTGATGAAGCGCTTCGAGCCGCTGCTGGACCGCTACGACCCGGCCTGCGTCGTCGTGGTCGGCGACGTCAACTCGACGCTGGCCTGCAGCCTGGTGGCCGCCAAGCGCTGCGTGCCGGTGGTGCACGTCGAGGCCGGCCTGCGCAGCTACGACCGCACGATGCCGGAAGAGATCAACCGCGTGCTGACCGACCAGATCTCCGAGCTGCTGTTCACGACCGACCCGCAGGCGCATGTGAACCTGGCGCTGGAGGGCATCTCCGGCGAGCAGGTGGTGTTCGCCGGCAACCTGATGATCGATTCGCTGCACGATGCGTTGCCGCGCGCACACACGCCGCAGGTTTCGCTGGCGGCCTGCGGCATCGACGCCGCGCCGTTCCTGGAGGGGCACGGCTTCGCGCTGGTGACGCTGCACCGGCCGTCGAACGTGGACGACCGCGCGGTGCTGACCGAGCTGGTGGAGTTGCTGCGTTCGGTCTCGGAGCGCGTGGCGTTGGTCTGGCCGATGCACCCACGGGCGCACGCGCAGCTGGAGCGCTTCGACCTGCTGGTGCGGCTGCGGCGACCGCGCATTGCGCTGTTGCCGCCGCAGGGCTACCTGGAGATGGTGGGGCTGATGTGCGCGGCGCGGCTGGCGATCACCGACTCGGGCGGCGTGCAGGAGGAGACGACCGCGCTGGGCATTCCCTGCCTCACGCTGCGCGACAACACCGAGCGGCCGATCACCGTGACGCAAGGCAGCAACCGCCTGATGAAGCGCGACGTGATCGCGATGCACGAGGCGCTGGACGACATCCTGTCGGGCCCGGCGCGGTCGCGCCCTGCGCCCGAAGGCTGGGACGGGCGCGCCGGAGAGCGCATCGCCGGACACTTGAGCGGCTGGTTGTCCTCTCGATAGCTTGGTCGGCGTCTACCCGAGCCAGGAGCGACGCAGCCGGCCGAGCAGGGCGGACAGCACGGGTTGAGGCAGGGGCTCGCCGCGGTCATGGCGCGCGAGCCAGTCGAGCGCGGCCGCCTGGAAGTGGCCTCGCAGTTGGCGCGTGGCGAGCGCGCGCAGCTTGGCAATGGCACCGGGCTGGTTGTCGCGGATCCAGCGTTCGATGCTCGCGTCGTCGTGAAAGGCCATGGGGATCTCCTCCGTTCTTGTGGGCCGCGGCGTTTCGCGGTGCAGACCCCTCTGTATCTCTCACGAGCGTGTCGGGCGGGAGGCGGCCTGGAGGCAGCCGTGATCCGATCGGACGGCGCCTGCCGGGCACCTGCGGACTTTTTCACGTTGATCGGACCATGGCGCGCACGTGTCGGTTCACGTCGTGGTCACCGTCGCGGCGCATCTTCTCCTGGCCAAAAACCTCAATGTCCAGGAGTTGTTCATGTCCGCATTCACGCCCCGCCTGAACCTGCTTGTCGGCCTTCTGCTGGTCGCCGCCGGCAACGCGTCCGCTGCCACCCACACCAACGTGCCGGGTGGCGCGAACACCGGCTTGCCGTTCGCCTCCTTCGGCAACGCGGCGAACCCGAGCGGCGACTCGCCCGCCGTGGGCGAGGTGTTCGCCCTGACCTCGGGCGCGATGCTGTCCTCGTTCAGCTTCTACGCGATCGGGAACGTGACGCAGTCCCTGCAGCTGAACCTGGCGCAGTGGAACCCTGGCACGAACGCCCAGAACCAGCCGGTCAATTCTGTCGGGCCGACGCTGCTGACGACCGGTGCGGCCGTCGAGAGCTTCAACTCGGCCGGGGGCTTCACGACCCTGGCCTTCGACAACCTCGCGCTGAGCCTGACCCCGAACACCAAGTACATCGCCTACCTGACCAGCAGCGACCCTGCCGTGACCGGCATCCAGCTCTCGCGCACCCAGACCGCAGCGGATGCCTCCGGCTTCGGCATCGGCAACGCCTACCGCAGCAACGTTCCCGGCACCGGGTGGCAGCTGCCGTTCAACGGGAACGGCTTCCTGAGCCTGCAGTACACCGCAGTCGTGTCCGCGGTGCCGGAACCCGGTACCTATGCGTTGATGCTGGCGGGCCTGGGGGTGATCGGTGTGGTCGCCAGGCGCCGCAGGGCTTCGATCTGACGACCTTGTTCGCTTCGGAAAGTTGCCGGCACCGCCCCCTGCATCAACAGGCGAATACGAACGCCCCATAAAAGATGCCGATTCCACCGACCCAAACGGCCAGCATGCCGGCTCCTCCCAACAGCAGTGCGGGGAGTCGGTGCCAAAGTTTCCAGCGGCGCGTGCGCTTGACGACAAGGTACATCAGCGCAATGCCAGCCACCAGCGCCAGAAGCAGCACGCTCCAGCCGACCATCATGAACCCGTCCGACTTCTTCCCGAATTCTGGTGGGCACTGCCGGGTGGCAAACGCCGGCGCCATGACGCTCATCGCCAGAATGCCGATCGACATATTCGAGGTGACAGTCATCGATTTCGTTTCGGTGTGAGCAGCGTCATCAGCAGAGGCAGCAGCGCCAAGGTAAACAGGGTGCACAAACAGGCGACCCAAAGCGGATGGCCGTCCGGGTTGCCCAAGGCGAAGTATTTGAGCGCCGAGTAGCCCAGGGCCAGCACCATCAGCAACGTGATGCCCGGCAAAAGAAAGCGGAACAGGAACGCCATGCCGAAGGCCGCTACGCCTTTCATCGGATGGCCCAGTGCGTACCAGACCGTGGCCCACAAACAATAGCCGAGGATGAACAGCATGACGCTCGCCCCGAGCCACAGGCCCACGCTGCGGGCGCTGAGCTCTGCGGCCACCCGGTCCCCCGGGGCGTACACCACTGTCACCGATGCCCCTTCGAGGGGAACCTCGGTCGATGCCACCGAGCTGGGCAACTCCAGCGGTTCACCATCGGGACCCACGAACCGCACCTGGGCGGTGTGCATCAAGCGCTGGCGGGTGACGGTGCGGTCTCTGGAGTCTTTTTCCTGATAGTCGCGGTACTCGGAGGTGTACCCCACCACGGTCGCGCTGTACCTGGGTTTGGTGGCAAGGGCGTGAAGCGCTTGGCCGGTCCAATAGCTGAAGGGCACGAACAAGGCAATCAACGCAAAGATGATGACCACCACCAGCGCGTTGGTCCCCGTCCCGGGTCGCAGGCGCTGCGAGACGCGCCGCCCCACCCAGACCGAGGCTCCCAGGAACACCGCGCTGCTGGCAAGCAGGGTCTGGCCCGCAGTTGTCAGCCCCATGGGCCGGGCTCCGAATGCGATGCATGGAAAGCAAGAGAGGAATGGGCGTCGGTCATGGTCGGGGCAGTCTAAGGTCTTGGTGCCGCGAGCAGGCTTGCTCAAGGCTGAACAGGCGACCCTGCTGGCGGTGGGTCTGTGGCTGACCGCGCTTCCCTACGCCGTGAAGTAGTCCGGATGCGCCAGGCGGATCGCGTCGATCTGCCCCAGCGTGCCAGAGAGGTGATCGCGCAGGCTCGTCTGCGCCGCGGCAGCGTCGCCGCTGGCGATGGCGTCGACGATGCGGCGGTGGTCGCGCACGATCGTGCGCTGCTTGCCGAGGGAGGGCAGGTTCAGCATGCGCAGGCGGTCGACGTGGCCGCTGTGCTTGCGCACCAGGTCAAACAGGTCCGGCACGCCGGCGGCGACATACATCAGCCGGTGGAACGCCCGATCGGCCGCGATGAAATCGAGGTACGCCGTACTGCCCGTCAACGCCGTCTGCACATCGATCTGCGCGCGCAACTGGCTGAGCAGCACGGCGTCGGCATGCCCGGTCAGGGTGAGCACCACCTCGGCCTCGATGGAGCGGCGCAGGAACTGCGCCTGCGTGGCGGCCGCCGCATCGATGCGGCTCACGACCGTGGCGTGCTGCGGAAAGATGTCGACCAGGCCCTCTTCGCCGAGCTTGATCAGCGCATCGCGAACCGGCGTCTGGCTGAGGCCGAAGTGCGCCGCCAGGTCGGCACGAGAGAGCACCGTGCCCGGGGCCATCTCCAGCGACAGGATCAGGTCGCGCAGGCGCTCGAAGACCTGCGGCGCCGCATGGCGCGAGCGATCCAGGGCGGCGGAACGGCTGGGGGACGAGGCAGGCATGGAGCGCATTCTAGCGGTGGGGTCGGTGCATTGACACACTAATATATTAGTGCTTCACTTCGGGTCAACGGGCCGCGCCCATGCAGCGCGGCCCACCTTGCCACCACCGGAGACTGCCTTGAATCGTCGAACCCTCGTGTCGTTCCTGTCGTTGCCACTGTCCCTGGCCCTCGCCGGCACCGCCGCGGCCCAGACGCCGGAGTGGCCGCAGGCCAAACCCATCACCTACATCGTTCCCTTCACGGCGGGCGGTTCCACCGACGTGGTCGGGCGTGTCCTCGCCGAGAAGCTGCAGCTCGCGCTGAAGCAGACCGTGGTCGTCGACAACAAGCCCGGGCAGGGCGGTGGCATCGGTGCGAGCTTTGCCGCCAAGGCCGCGCCCGACGGGTACACGCTGTTCGGCGGCACCATCAGCACGCACGCGATCAACGCCAGCCTCTACAAGAACCTCGCCTACGACCCGGTGAAGGATTTCGAGCCGGTGGCCCTGGTGGCCACGCTGCCCAACGTGCTGCTGGTCGACCCCGCACTCGGCGTGAACTCGGTGGCCGAGCTGATCGTCTTGCTCAAGAAGGACGAGAAGCGGCGCACCTTCGCGTCGTCAGGCGCCGGCACCTCCACCCACCTGGCGGGGGAGCTGTTCGCCGACCTGATCGGCGTGCCGCTCACGCACGTGCCGTACAAGGGAACGCCGCCGGCGATGGTCGACGTGTCCGCAGGCCAGGTCACCTTCATGTTCGACCAGATGACGGCTGCGCTGCCGTTGCTGCAGTCCGGCAAGCTGAAGCTGCTGGCGGTGACGACGGGCAAACGCATCGCGCTGTCGCCGAGCACGCCGACGATGATCGAGTCGGGCGTGCCCGGGTTCGAGATGTCGTCGTGGCAGGCGGTCTACGCGCCCAAGGGCACGCCGAAGGCCGTCGTGCGCCGGCTGCATGCCGAGATCGCCAGGGCGCTGAAGATGCCCGACGTGCAGGCCAAGCTGGGCGGGCAACTGGGCATGGAGCTCGTCGGCGGCACGCCCGAGGAGCTGTCGGCGTTGATGGCCCGGGAGATCCCGCGCTGGGGGGCGCTGGTGAAGAAATCCGGTGCCACCGCCAACTGAGATTCCCACCGAGACCCCGCCATGACCCGAGACATCCGCATCACCGACGTCCGCATCACGCCGATCGCCTTCCGCGACGGCCCGCTGCTCAATGCCGCCGGCATCCACGAGCCATGGGCGCTGCGTGCCATCGTCGAACTCGAGACCAGCGACGGCCGCGTCGGCATTTCGGAAACCTATGGCGACGAGCCGATGCTGCGCGTGCTGGCGCAGGCGAAGGAATTGGTCCTGGGCCTGTCGCCGTTCGACCTCAATCGCATGGAGGAACGCGTGCGCGCCACCATCCGGCCCAGCCCGGGCGCCATCGAGTTCGAGCTCGCGCCCGGTTCGCACACCGCGAAAAACGCCGCCAAGGTAACCAGCACCTTCGAGGTGGCGATGCTCGACCTGCAAGGGCAGGTGCTCGGGGCACCGATCGTCGACCTGCTGGGCGGTGCAGTGCGCGACACCGTGCCCTACAGCGCCTACCTGTTCTTCAAGTACGCCGAACACATCGAGCGGCCCTATGCGGCCGACGCCTGGGGCGAGGGCATCAGCCCGGCGCAGATCGTTGCGCAGGCGCAGCGCATGATCGACGCGTACGGCTTTCAAAGCATCAAGCTGAAGGGGGGCGTGTTCGAGCCCGCACACGAGATCGCCTGCATGCGAGCGCTGCGCGCGGCCTTTCCGGGCCTGCCGCTGCGGCTCGATCCGAATGCCAACTGGTCGCTCGAGGCCAGCATCCGGGCCGCGCCCGAGCTCGACGAGTTGCTCGAGTACTACGAAGACCCGACGCCGGGCTTGAAAGGCATGGCCGAGCTCGCCCGGCACACCCGCCTGCCGCTGGCCACCAACATGGTCATCACGACGCTCGACGACTTCCGCAAGGGGGCGGAAACCGGCGCGGTCAAGGTGCTGCTGTCGGACCACCACTACTGGGGTGGGCTGCGCGTGACGCAGACGCTCGCGCGCATGTGCGCGCTGTGGGATCTGGGCATGTCGATGCATTCGAACTCGCACCTGGGCATCAGCCTGATGGCGATGACCCACGTGGCGGCCAGCATCCCGAACCTGACTTATGCCTGCGACACGCACTACCCGTGGCAGGAAGAGGAGGTGATCCGGGGTGGCCGCGTCGCCTTCGAGAACGGCGCGGTGCGCCTGCCCGGCACGCCGGGGCTCGGCGTCGAACTCGACCGCGGCAAGTTGGCCGAACTGCATGCGCAGTACCTGGCCTGCGGCGTGCGCAACCGTGACGACCTGGCCCAGATGCGCAAGTACGACGCCGGCTTCTCGGGGCGCACGCCGAGGTTCTGAGCGAGGTTGCGGGCGAGTCTTGAGTTCTGCCTGGCTCAGTGCGGGGCCGATGCGGCGGCCTGCGACGTGAGCAGGCGCCGCAGCTCGCGCAGCTTCGCCTTGACCCGGCGTTCGTTGACCGGCCCGGTGCGCAGCATCAGGCGCTGGTCGGCACTCAGCGCCTGCAACGCCGGGTCGTTGAACTCGTACAGCACCCACGGCCGCGTCGGCTGCACCGGGCTGTTGACGGTCGGCAGGTGCACGCCGATCGACGCGGCGGGGTCGGGCGTGACCAGCAGCTGGTCGATCACCGCGACCAACCGGTCGTTGAAGTACACGCCCGGGTAGCCGAGGTCTTCGTAGGCTTGCTGGAACTGCGGGTAGAACGCCGCGTAGAGCGCGACGGCCTGCCGCAGGTCCACCTTCTCCAGCAGCAGCACGTACGGCGTGTAGCGCTGGCCGTTGTCGGCGCTGATGGTGTCGCCGTCGCCATGGCGCTCGACCGTGAAGCGGCCCGCGGCGGGACTGAGCGGCCACAGGCGCGGGGACGCCTGCTCGCGACCCAGGCCATCCACCGTCGCAGCCACGCGATGGGGCAGGTCGTTCATCTGGAACAGCGCCAGCACCGCCTCGCGACCGAACAGCGCCGTCACCGCTGAAGGGAGGTCGACCGGGGCCGCCGCGGGGTCGGCCTGCAGGTTCTCGATCGGGTGCTGGATGCCCGAACTGGCCGCCTGCGGGGCAGCCACCTGGGCTGGCGCGGGCTGCGGCGGCGCCGTGGCTGCAGGAATGACAGGGGCGGGGCGCGCCAACCAGAACCAGGCGGCCGCAGCGGCGAGGCCGAGGGCCCCGAGCGTGAAAGCGATCTTCAAACCGAGCTTCATGCCTCAGCTTACCTCCGTCATTCTCGATCAGCCGGAAGAACAGGGTTTGCACCCATGCAGTACTCGTCTAGATCTGCGCCCGTGCCGTGTGAATCTTGCGATAGCTGTCCATCAGGCGTTGGTGCCTGTCGAGGCCTTCAAGTTGCATGCTCGTCGGCGTGAGCCCGAAGAAACGCACGCTGCCATCGACCGACCCCATCACGGCATCCATGCGCGCGCTGCCGAACATCCGCCGGAAGTTGAACTCGTAATCGTCCAGCTCCAGGTCCTCGTCCAGCATCACTTCCAGGACGGCATCCAGCGCTTGGTAGAACAGCCCACGCTCGACGGTGTTGTCGTTGTATTGCAGGAAGGCGCCCACCAGCTCCTGCGCTTCTTCGAACTGCTTCAACGCCAGACGGGTCAGCAGCTTCAGCTCCAGCACGGTGAGCTGGCCCCAGACCGTGTTTTCGTCGAACTCGATTCCGATCAGGGTGGCAATGTCGCCATAGTCATCCAGCTCGTTGTTCTCCAGTCGCTCGAGCAGCAATGCCAGGCTGGCATCGTCCAGCCTGTGCAGATTCAGGACATCGGCGCGGAACAACAGCGCCTTGTTTGTGTTGTCCCATACCAGGTCTTCCACCGGATAGACCTCCGAATAACCCGGCACCAGGATTCTGCAGGCGGTCGCGCCCAGTTGGTCGTACACCGCCATGTACGCCTCCTTGCCTATCTCCTTCAGGATGAGAAACAATCCGGCCGCTTCGTCCGCATTGGAATGCTCGCCAGCGCCGGAGAAATCCCATTCGACAAACTCGAAGTCGGACTTGGCGCTGAAGAAGCGCCAAGACACGATGCCGCTGGAATCGATGAAGTGCTCGACAAAGTTGTTGGGCTCGGTCACCGCCTTGCTGTTGAAAGTTGGCCGCGGCAGATCGTTCAGGCCTTCGAAACTGCGGCCCTGCAGCAGCTCGGTCAGGCTGCGCTCCAGAGCGACCTCCAAACGAGGATGGGCGCCGAACGAAGCAAATACACCGCCTGTGCGAGGGTTCATCAAGGTGACGCACATCACGGGATATTGCCCGCCCAATGAGGCGTCCTTCACCAGCACGGGGAAGCCTTGCTCCTCCAGGCCCTTGATGCCGGCAACGATCCCGGGGTATTTCGACAGGACCTGGTCCGGCACATCCGGCAGCGCGATTTCCTCGTTGAGGATCTCCCGCTTGATCGCGCGCTCGAAGATCTCCGACAGGCATTGCACCTGGGCTTCGGCCAGCGTATTGCCTGCGCTCATGCCGTTGCTGACGTAGAGGTTCTCCACCAGGTTGCTGGGGAAATACACCTCCTCGCCGTCCGACTGCCGGATGTACGGCAGCGCGCATATGCCGCGCTGCACATTGCCGGAATTGGTGTCGTGGAGGTGCGAGGCACGCAGCTCGCCTTCGGGATCGTAGATTTCCAGGCAGTGGTCATCCAGGAGTCCTGCCGGTAGCGCGTCGTCGGCGCCGGGTTGGAACCAGCGCTCGCCGGGATAATGCACGAATTCCGCGTTGGCGATGTCCTCACCCCAGAACTGGCCGGCGTAGAAGTGGTTACAGCTCAAGCGCTCGATATATTCCCCCAGGGCCGACGCCAAGGCGCTTTCCTTGGTCGACCCCTTGCCATTGGTGAAACACATGGGCGAATGGGCATCGCGGATATGCAGTGACCACACATTCGGAATGATATTGCGCCAGGATGCAATTTCAATCTTGATGCCCAGGTTCGCCAATACGCCGGACATATTGGCGATGGTCCGTTCCAGGGGCAAATCCTTGCCGAGGATACAGGTGTTCGCGCCGGCAGCCGGATTCACCGTCAGCAGCGACTGGGCATCGGCATCCAGATTCTGCACTTCCTCGATCACGAACTCAGGACCGGCCTGCACGACCTTCTTTACCGTGCATCGCTCGATGGAGCGCAGGATGCCCTGACGGTCCACGGCAGAAATTTCCGCCGGTAGTTCGACCTGGATCTTGAATATCTGCTGGTACCTGTTTTCAGGATCGACAATATTGTTCTGCGACAGGCGAATGTTTTCCGTCGGAATATCTCTGGTGACGCAATACAGCTTCACGAAATAAGCCGCACACAAGGCCGACGAGGCCAGGAAATAGTCGAACGGACCTGGCGCTGAGCCGTCCCCCTTGTAGCGAGTGGGTTGGTCTGACACCACCGTGAAATCATCGAACCTGGCTTCGAGACGGAGCTTGTCGAGAAAATTGACCTTGATTTCCATGGAGAACTCCAGAATGACGCTTCAAATGATTTGCTTGTGATTGCCGGTGCGCAGCGAAGCGCATTCAACCATGCCGACACGACTGAAGCGCTGCGCCAGAGTAATCCGACAAGAGTTGGTGACCAGTTTCCGCACATCCACGCCCGGTAGGCGAGACTGACTACCAGGCCTCGCGGTCCAGGTAGCGTTGCAACCACGCCAACGTGGCGCCGTCTTCGCCGAACCGCCCGGCAAATTGGCCGTGCTGCCGGAGCTTGATCCCGGCGAAAGCAGCTTCTACCGCGGCCACCTCGGTTGGCCATGCGTTTCGGTTGCGGTCTCCCAACACCGGATGGTCGCCGGCCCTCACCACCACCCCCTGCGACAGCCGCGCGATGTCGGCATGTCGTCCGACCGCCTGCCATGATTCCGGCGTCACGCGTTCGGCCAGGGCCGAGCCCAGCAATGTCAGCCAGTTCGCACCCTTGATGCCCTCCAACATGTGCGGCAGCGTGACGTTGAGGTCTTCGACCTCGAGGCCAGGGTAGCGTTTGGCCCAGGCGTAGATCTGGTCGAAGGCGGTGGCCTTGAGGTCGGCGTTGAAGACGGCGCCGAAGCCCGCGTGGCCGGAAAGAAACGCCGTGCTGTCGGCCAACTCGCACGCCATGCGAGCCATGACGGTCGGCGCAACGTCGTTCGGCATCACGACACGGCAGAACGACGCGCATTCGGCGCCGTCGCGCAATGGCGCGCCTTGAATGGTCAGCGACCAGCTTTCGCGCAGCTGGCCATCCCACACCATCAGCCCGATATCGCGGCGCCGGTCCATCCGGGCCATCACCCGGGCCGCCAGCGTCTGCCCGAATGCTTCCGTCAGCGGGGTGAAGGCTGGCGCATCACCGCCCGTGACGAACCTCAACCGGTCGGTCGGACAATGCGCACGGTAGACCTCGATGATGCGCCGGGCCACCGCCTGGGTCGGCGCGTCTCGAAGGTAGAGCGTCAACGTCGGCGTCACGTAGCAGAGCCAGTGGCGGTGGTGTGCGACCCGAAGCGCGGAAACATCCTGCATGGCGGCCATCGCGCTCAGCGCTGGTTGGCGCGCTCGTCGGCGATGAACTTGTCGAGTGTCTTCTCGTAGTCCGCCAGGTAGTCGGTGAAGCTCGCATAGCGCTCCAGCACACGCTTGTTCCAGTACACGACCTCCAGACGCCCGGACTGGGCCTGGCCCGCACGATCGAAGTACGAAAAACGCGTCGTGAACGACGCTTCGAAGATCAGGCCCTGGGACAGCGCGTTCTCGCCGCCCGCCTGCATCTCCTCCTGGAAGCCGGTCACATGGTCGTGCAGTTCGCCGTCGCTCATCTCCGCGATCGACAACAACGCGTTCTCGCCGCTGAAGTTGCCCCAGCCGTCGTGAAGGCGAAGGAAGGCCTTGTAGTCGTCGGGAAGCGTGAAGCCGATGCGGCGCTCGAAGTCGGCGATGTCAGCGGGAGATGCCGGCGCTCCGAGCGGGTGGTCCATCTCGAATTCGGTCAACTGGTCGAGCTCGACCAACTTTTCCGAGATGCGCGAGACCAGCGCGGCAATGGTGGCAGTGGGATCAGGGGTCACGGTTGGGTTTCCAGGGTCAAGCGGCCAAGGTCAAGGGGCCAAGATCAGGCGGCAAGAATGTTCTCGGTGTCGTCCTTGCTCGGCGGACAGTGAGTTTCCTCGGCAGGACAGCAGTCGGCCGAGACTCCGCCCGGATGCTGATCCGGGTCGTACGGCGTCAGCGTCTGGCCGAGGGACTTGTTGACGCTGGATGACAGCCACTTGAAGTTCTTGAAGTCGGTCGCCGCGCCGCCGAATTGGAGGTCGTGGACATGGTCCGGGTTCCAATCCCGGGTGTTCATCTGGAACTCGGTCGCAGCGGCCCGCCTGAACGCGCACGGGTGATAGAACTTGTGCTGGATCGGCTGCCAAGCCAGTGGCGCTTCATTCCAGCGCTGCCGGAACAGTGCTTCGCCGCGCGCCGCATTCCGGTCCTGGATCCTGGCCGGATCGGTGGTGAGCTTGCCCCACCCGCCCAGCTCGTTGATCGAATCGAGCTTGGCACAGAACTGCTTCAGGTCGCAGCAATCCCAATTCCTCTTGGCGCTGGTGTTGACCTTGCACTGGATCTCGCAGACCGCGGGGGCATCGCCGACGACAGCGGACTCGATGTTCATCAGAGACTCACCGTGTTCTCGTTGTTGCTGGTCATCTTGTCCGACAAGCGGCACGCGGCCTGGCCTTCCAGCTTCACGTTCATGGAGTATGAGATCCACTGGGCTGCCTTCATGTTGACGCCCGACTTCACGCCACCGGCCGTGCCCGCCTCGTCGCCGTTGCTGCTGGCGTACTTCGAGCCCTTGTTCGCGCACATGTTGCCGCCGTCGGCCTTCACCGTGGTCGTGCCGTCGGTGAGGCTCGCGGAGCGGGCGATGTTCGGATAAGGGATCGGCACCGGGCCCCCCGGGGAGGGGGTCTTGCAGACATCGGGCACGGTTGCCGCGGCAATGCCGTTGGCGCCCTTGTGCGACAAGGAAAGCGAGTTGACCGAGACAGTGACGCTCATGCACGACTCCTTTGTGGTGTTTCAAGGTCCAGCAGCGCGGCAGTCCGCAGGCCACTCTCGGACCCCGTCCATACCAATACGTGACCGCCGTGGTCCGGGGCGCGCGTGGCGGCCATCGCAGCCAGCCCGACGAAGAGCGTTCCGGAGGCTGCACCGACGTCGCCCCAGCTTTCCGCCGGCGTCAGGAAGGCGCCGGGATCGGACAGCACCCGCGAGAGGCGCACGCGGGTGTAGCCGTACTCGTCGGCACGGTAGGGCTCGCCGTTCAGGTCGCAGACCATGCGATCGACGAGACGGCCTTCGGGCAACCGGTTGAGCGCAACGCGCAACGCGTCGGTCAGGCCCTGGCCCAGGCACACCTGCTCGGTCTTGATGAGGTTGTGCTCGACCGCAGCACCGCAGGACAGCAATCGACCCCAACTGGGCAACTGCAGGTGGGACACAAGCCGCTGCGAGCCCAACAGGACGGCACCAGCAGCCTCACCGGGAATGAAGCCCCATGGATTGCCGTCGTGGTAAAGCTGATGGCCTTGCTCCAGCCACTCCAGCGCATCGGCGGTCAGGTACGAGTCGGCAGCCACCACCAGCACCAGCGCTTGCGGATCGTCGTGCAGCAGGCTCAGGCCACCTGCCAAGGCCCGCAGTGCGCCCGCATGACCCTCGGCGACGACGCTGCGCGAGCGGTAGACGACTTGCCCTTGCAGCGCCGCGTCGATGGCCGCCCAGACACGCTGAGCCAACCCGGGTTCCACGCCCGGCCGATCCGGCGGCGGCAGCGCCAGCATCACGTGGACGGGGCACCCGGCCGGCAGCGATTGCGTGGCCTCTTGCGCGGCAGCGCTGCACATCTCGCCCAGGCGGTCAGTCAACGGCATGTCGGCCGGCAGCAGTGCGTCTGCGGCCACGAGCACCGGTGCACCATGCGAATCGACCATGTAGGCGTGATCACCGAATACCGCGATGCCCGCGCGCACCGCGGCGCTCGCCGCCGGAAGCGACAGCCCTACCGGCGTTCGTGCTCCCAGCCCGACGAGGTGTGGCGATTCAGCCATGCGCAACCGCCCGCGAAGGAAGCGATGCGAGCGTGACGCGTGGCTTGCGCAGCACGACGGTGCGCTCCAGCCGATATTTCTTGCCGTGGCAGGGCAAGGCCGAGGCCCAGAGCATCACGAGGCGCGACACGTCGGGCTCCAGCACCACCGCGTACAGCTGGGCAGGCTGGTCGACGAGCGCACCGTCGAGGCGGGAGCGGAAGACCAGGCTCTCGTAGGGCAATCGGAAGGCCATGTGACCCGACGGTGTGAGGTTGCGAAGCTCGACGGGCTCGTTGCCCTTCAGGAACGTGGCCGGCTGTTGGTCGGCCGGCGCGCTCTGGTGGAACCGCAGATCAAAATCCAGAGGCCTCAGTGGAAAGCGTTCTTGCTCCCATGCCAGGTCGAAGGTGCCCGCATGTCCGGCGCGAGGCTGCCAGTGGCGGGCCACCGGGCCGAAACCCGCCGGTGCCGGGCGCTCGTCCCAGCGTGCGAACTCGTGGCCTGCGTATGACACGTTGGCCACCGGCTGCCCATGCATGCCCTCGGCGTGGCGCGCAAACCCCGTGCCGACGGGATTGCGAGGTTCGAACTGTGTCGGCGAGCCTTGTTCGCGGCCGCCGAACGCACGCTCGTAGGTGATCGGCATCGTCACGAACGGCACGGGCGGGCCGGGACGCGGTCCGAGCAGTCCGGATTTCCACACCCGATCCCCGACGACGCGCAGCGCCTTGCGCACCGGACCGACCTGCATCGACACCTCGACCTCCGTGCAGGGAACGCCGCCGGGCGCGTGAGCCGAGCCGACGAGCAGCACGTCGGTGGTCCGCTTCGGGAAATCCAGGTCGCTTTCGGACAGCAGCGATGAGACGTGCGGATCGCCGCGAAAACGAGGCTCGAAGAACACAGGCAGTTGCTGCGGATCCACCTCGGTGCGACCGTCAGGCATCAGCTGATAGCTGGCCTTCACGAGCACCAGCATCACATCGGCACCGCGTTCGTCGGTCACGAAGGTGCGTTCGGCCGCGAAGGGCGTTTGGTTGATCAGAGTCCACATCCCCGAGTGCGCAAACGATACTGCGACGGAGTCTAGGTACTCGGGCGGTCCCTCCAAGTGACGTAAGTCAGCGTGGTGGTGTGCAGCGCCCCCGTGCGATATCCGAATCCCCGTGGAGATCCCGATGGAGACCTTGGCCAATCTCGAGGCCACCGACCACGTCGATCCGGGGACGGGCACAGCAACGTGCTCCGTTCGGGGCGACTGACTAGGGTGGTTGCCGGAAGCAGTGGGAATTTGCGAATGCCTGCTTGTGGCTGGACACCGAATGCTGCCAACTGGCAGGAGTAGCAATCGGTGGACAGGTCTGCGACGCGCAGCGGACTTTCACGTGCGCAGCGTTCTCGGCTAGGGTCAGCCAGTCGCAAGCGCACAGCGAAGTCATGTTGACCCGATCCATGCAACGCAGGAGCCTTGCGCCCGCCGATGAAGCCACTGAACAAGTTGGCCGGTCAGCGGCAGCCCCCATGAGCCTGATTCAGCCGGCCAAGCTGAATGGACACGACCCGTACGCCTTCCTCAGGGCCGTGCGCGAGCCGTCAGCCACTGTGATGGCGGCAATGGCTTGGCCACAATGCGGACCTCGCCCATGCCACCCAGGAATCCGCCCCCGGGGCCATTGCCCTGGTAGTAGCCTGCCCCCACCACCCACGGCAAACCTTGCGAGGCCAGGCCGACGGTGTCGATGGTGTTGCGCAGGACGGGCGCGCCCTCCACATACAGGGTCGTCTCCTTGGCGACCGGGTCGTTGACGACGGCAACATGCAGCCAGCTGTCCAGCAGGATCTCGCCGGACCAGTTGGCACGCGCCGAATCCGGTGCCGGCAGTTGGGGAATGACCTCGAACTGCACCTCCTTCAGGTTGGAGATGGCAAATTGCACGGGCGGCGAGGCATCCCATCCCTGGAATCCCGGGAAATTGCGGTTCCACCCGCCTCGCGTCATGATGTTCATCCAGGCATTGCGGGTGGTCCAGGACTTGTCGAGCTTGATGAATGCCTCGATGGTGTAGCCGGTCGCGTCGAAGGTGGCGCTGTTCAAGGCCGCCGCGGCATCGGTCATGAAGTAGCTCAGGCGCGAACCCTCCGTGTTGCTGAAGTGCACGCTCCCGGTGGCCGACGACAGCCGGTGGTGGTCGTGGCTCCACTGGAGATCCGACAACTGCGCCGCATTGCCGGCAGGCTCGGTCAGCGCCGCCCGCGTCAGGTGAGCGGCACGGCCCGAGGCATCGGCGATGACCTGGCGGTCGGCAAGCGCCGTGCCGTCGGTGCCACCGAAGAAGCGCCAGTGAGCAACCGTCTCGGCCACATGCGGATAGTCCTCGACGTTCGCAGGCGCAACGGCCGGCACCTCGACAATGCCCTTGAAGCCATCGAGCATCATCGACGTGGCCACGGTTGCGAGCGATGTGGTGCTTGGCGCGGCGACCTTGAAATCCGGCGCGAAGCCCGCAAAGCGGCGGGCAAAGTCCATCTTGATCACGAACTCGTTGTTGCCGTCACGCAGCATCACCTGGTCGAAGGCATTCAGGGTGGCGGAGGGCTTGTTCCGGACCCAGGGCGAGAAAGACAGGGCCTTGATCTCGTTGTGGGTCAGGTCGAATTCATAGAAGCGCAACAGCCCATTGCCGCCTTGATAGGCCATCTGATAGTCGACCACCATTTCTTCGACGGCGTTCCCGAAGTCGTTGATCTTGGTCATGCGGGCCGAGCCGTGAAAGTGGCCGTTGACGGTCATGAAGATCTGGTCGTTGCGCTTGATCAGTTGCTCCCAGAGCATGAGCCCGTAGCCGACCTCGAGCGGAGAAACGCCGTCCGCGTCGATCCGGATCAGTTCGTGGTTGACCAGGATGGCCGGCAAGGTGGGATTCGCCTTCAACACGCCGTTGGCCCACGCGATGCCGTTGTCGGAAGCGCGCCATGACATCGACAACACCAGAAAGCGCTGCCCCTCGGCGGCAAAGACGTGGTACTCGTGGAAACCACTGGGGTCACGTGCGCCGAACGTGCTTTGCTTCTTCGCACGCTCGGTGCCGAACCATTGGAGATACGGCTCATCGGTCAGTACGCGTTGGGCATCGGTGCCTGCGGATTGGTCGCCTTCGTAGCCGATGTCACTCAGCACGTCGTGATTGCCAGCCAGGATCGAATACGGCAGCTTCTTGTCCTCCAGCACCTTCATGGCCCGATCCGCGACCTGCCATTGCTGCGGCTTCTGAACTTGATCGACGACATCGCCCACGTGGATGACGAAGGGGATCTTCAATGCGGCTGCGTTGTCGACGATCCACTGCGTCTGCGCCAGGTAGGGCGTGCTGCCGTAGCGCTTGTCGAACTGGTTGCCGGTCTCCTCGGTGGCATAACGCGAGTAGAACTGGGTGTCGGGCAGCACGACGAGCCCGAAGCTGGAAACCTGCCGGGACGCAGGCGGCACGGTGTCCGTCGAGTCGGAACCGCCCCCGCATGCGGCAAGGAGCGAACCGGTGCTGAGGGCGGGAAGAGCCAGTCCCATCTTGATCAACTTGCGTCGATCCGGGTCCAGTGGGCGCTGCGCGGTGTGGGGTCGAGTGGAAGAATCTGACAAGCTTTGCTCCGTCGGGAGGGAAAGCCGCAAGCCTATGTGGGCGCCATGTCGCCGCTGTGAACATGCCCCTGAAACGCGGGCACCGCAGCCTCGCGATGACAGATCAGTCCGTGACCCTGCTTCGCGGCCCCGCGTTCAACCGGCCCAGTACGTTCAGGACGTGCTCGACGCTCACTCGCCCGCGTCGCGTGCCCTCCAGCGCCACCAGCACCGCGGACAGGTCGCTTCGCATGAGCGAAACGACACGAACAGTCGGCGGCCGTCACGGGACCTTCTGCCAGCGGGCCGTCCAGAAGCGAAAGCACCCGATGCAGAGTACCGGGTGTCCCCACCGGCTGAACCGGCCACTACTGCCCGCATCTCCACGCGCCAGGACCACTCACCGACAGTGCATGTGCGGCGGAAGCAGCTGCAGAACAGCAAGCACATCGCGCATCTCCACGAACCCATCCTGATCCAGGTCGGCGTTGCGGAGATAGCCATGCTGACCCGCGCGCTTCCAGAGCGAGCTTGCCGCGGCCGATGCATCGGCGCACGTCAACTGGCCGTCACCGTCCACATCGCCCGGAAGGTACGGCTGGATCTCGAAGGCGTACAGCTTGACGCCGCTGCCCTCCTGCGGACTTCCCGCCTGCAGGGCGACGAACCCGCCCACCGAGCCCTGCCGTTGGCTGATGGCGTTGTTCGCGTCGCGGTTCGGCGTGGTGCCGTCCGCCACTTCGTTCAGCACGTAGTGCTGCGGGCTGGCGCTGCTGCCGGCGTACTGGAACATCTTCATCTCACCGGTTCTCGGGTCGACAGGCGTGTTGAACCACACCGCCTGGTCCAACACCCGTTCGGCGATCTGCGAACCCTCCTGGCCGTTCGTCTGTCGAGTGATCAGCGAATACTGGCCCGCCACCACCGTGCCAGTGGCGCCGTTGCCCCTGAATAGGAGGTGCGGGTACACGTTGGAGCCGTGGATGTAGCTTTCCATCGTGTGACCGGTCTCGGCCGCATACGGTCCGGCGGCGGGGCTCTTCGACTCCTCGAAGACGAACTTGTGGTTGTCCTGGGCCAGCGCCGGCTCGCTCGTCGGCGCATTCGAGTTGCGCAACGGAAGCAGCGTGTCGCCACGCAGCACGACGGGCGTGCGGGACAGCGATTCGGGCGAGGTGCTCGTCGCCGGCTTGCTCCTGTTCGTCAGCACGTTCGTCCGGAGTTCTCCGGTGTCATGCGGTGCCGTCGTCGCGGACGCCACCATGTAGGTCCTGCCGGGTTCGAAGCGCTTCACGAGCCGCCATGCCTTCTCGGTCGACGGGTCCTTGGCCAAGCGAAGTCCCAGGGGCCCGGAGATGGGATCGTGCGGCGACAGGATGAGCGTCTCGCGACCGTGTTTCTGCACCACTTTCATGTCGCGCGCACCGGATGCCCGTGCCATGCCGTCGGCTGCGTAATAGGTCTTGTACTGCTTGAACCGGGTGTCGCCATCGCTGAACCGGACTTCGGCATAGGACAAGGGCGACGCCAAGGCGTTCGGCGCGTCCATCCACGAAACGGTCATGTGCCCGAAGGACAGGACGAAGGTGGCGGTGTTCTCCACCCCCACGTTCCGATAGGCAGCGGCTGGCGCCGGGCCCCGCGCGGTCACCGTCACATGGCAAGGCTTGCCGGGCACCACCGCGCAGTCGGGCGGGTTGAAGGTCATGTTCTCGACGGCGTACCCAGGAGGCAGGGAGACATCGTGCGCGCCGAAGGCGACGTGCCGCGTTCCCACCGGCACGTGGATGTCGAGCATCGCGTGCGCGCTCTTGCCGCCCCAGGTCCTGGCCTCGAAGATCTCCCCGCCGTAGCGGAAGGTCGCCTTCACACCGTTCGGCGGCAAGCCTGCATCGATGAGGTACTGCTCCGGGTTCGTGGTGGCCCAGTACGCTTCCTTGGGCTGGCCGACGGCCGACCACGGATAGCCGTTGGTGTGGTACCCCGGGTCCGTCATGCCCCACCAGGTGACCCGGTGCACGCCGCCCTTGTAGTGCGGGTGGCGACCGCCCGGGCCGGCGGCGTACTCCTTGAGCAGGCTGAAGAGCTTCGCGTACTGCACGCCCTGCTCAAGAAACAGCGCGTTCATCTCGGGGCCGTTCTGGATGCGCTGGGCCTTGTCCAGGCCCAGGGTCGGCGCCAGGTCGAGTTCGGTCAGGTCGACGCTCACGCCGAGCTCGAGATAGGTCTTGAGGGTCCTCTCGAAGGCGTCCAGGTTGAGCCTCATGTCCCAGTGGCCCTGGGTCCCGATGACATCGACCAGCGGCCTGGGCTTGCCCCTTTCGTCGTACAGGACCCGGCCCCTGCCGGCAGCCGACTCGGCGGCGTAGCGTTCGTTGAACTCCTTGACCATCGACGCGATCGCGGTGGCCTTCGAGGCCCGCTCGTCGTCGTTGAAGTCGTTGTAGTTCAGCAGCGCCGTCGTGTTCTGGCGGGCGTGGAAGAACGCGTCGTACATGTAGTCCCAGCTCTTGCCGCCCTTGGCGTATGCCTGGGCCCAGCGGGAAGGCCGCTCTTCCGGGTTGTAGCCGGTGCGCAGCGCGTTGCGCCAGTCCGCCGGGTTCTCGGGGTTGTCCTTGAACGCCTCGTTGACGACGTCCCAGGCGTAGGTCTTTTGGGGTGACCGATCGAAATGGCCGGCCACGATCCGGATGTAGTACTCCAGGCTCGTCTTGGCCATGGCGTAGTCCCACGGTGTCTCCCATCCACCGTTCGGGGTCAGGACGTTGGCGGCGGGCCATTGCGCCGACTGGTTGTGCCACAGGAGCGTATGGCCGGTCACCTTGACGCCGCGCGTGTTGGCGGCACCGATGTCCACGTTGATGCCCGAGGTGAAGTTGGTCAGGAAACCCGGGGCGGGGTCGGCGATGCCGCCACTCCAGAACTCAGGCTTCATCGCGTTGCTGGGCGTCACCGCGTTGAAGTGCTTCACGGTCATGGCCGCGACCGAATCCTCGCCCGGCACGACGTTCGCGCCGAAGTTCGCGGCGTTGAGATTCGTGCTGCCGATGAGGAAGTGGTTCTTGTAGACCTCCTTCAGCGCCGGCCAGTCCGCGGGATTCGCGGGTCGGTCAGCCGCCAGGGCGGCGGCCGCCATCGTCAGTGCCGCCGGGAGGGCCGCGAGGCCCTTGAAGATCAGGCTGCTGGAGTTCATTCCCATCCTTTCAATGATTCGGTGGAACGGGGAAGCGCTCGTGCGAGCGCAGGGTTGAACCAGGACTTCAATAGAACCAGCGCAGCGGCACGAGCACCGTCTGCGGGAAGAGGACCATGACGAACAGCATCGCGAACTGGGCCACCATGAACGGCAGCACCCCGCGCGTGACCTCGTCCATCTTCATGCGGYCGACACCGGCCACGACGTTGAGGATGGTGCCCACCGGCGGCGTCACCAGGCCGATGGAGTTGTTGATGATGAAAAGCACGCCGAAGTAGACGGGATCGATGCCGGCTGCCTTGATCAGAGGCATCAGCACCGGCGTCAAGATCAGGATGGTGGGCGTCATGTCCATGGCCGTGCCCACCAGCATCACCAGCAGCATGATGGCGATCATGAGCAGCGTCTGGTTGTCCAGCAGCGGGCGCAGCAGGTCCACCACCTGCGTGGGCAGGTTGGCCACCGTGATCAGCCAGGCCGACACCATCGCCGACGCCACCAGGAACATCACCACCGCCGTGGTGCGGGCCGCCGTGACGAAGATGCGCACCAGCGCCTGCAGCTTCAGCTCGCGGTACACCACCGTGGAGACGAACAGGGCGTAGACGGCCGCGACAACCGCCGCTTCGGTGGGCGTGAACACGCCCATGCGCAGGCCCACCAGGATGAACACGGGCAGCATCAGCGCCCACAAAGACCCGCGTGCCGCCATCAGTATCTCGGCCCGGGTCTTTCGCTGGGGGAGCACCAGCGCCTCCTTGCGGCCCACCCACCACCAAGTCAACGCCAGTGCCAGGCCGATCATGATGCCGGGGACGATCCCGGCGATGAACAGCTTGCTGATCGACACGTTGGCGGCAACGCCGAAGATGACGAAGCCGATGCTCGGCGGAATGATGGGACCGATGACACCCGACGCCGCGATCAGCCCGCCCGAGACCCGCTTGTCGTGCCCCGCCTTGATCATCATGGGCAGCAGCAGCGCCGTCAGCGCGGCTGCGTCGGCCACGGCCGAGCCCGACAAGGCCGACAGCAGGCAGGCCGCGAGGATCACCACGTAGCCCAGCCCGCCCTTGACGTGGCCGACGAGCGCCAGCGCGAAGTTGACGATGCGCTGCGACAGCCCGCCGACGTTCATGATCTCGCCGGCCAGCATGAAGAAGGGCACGGCCAGCAAGGGAAAGCTGTCGGCACCGTTGATCAAGTTCTGCGCCAGGATCTGCGCGTCGAACAGGTCCAGGTGCCACATCAGGGCCACGCCGCTGGCCAGCAAGGCGTAGGCGATGGGAATGCCGAGCGCCATCGCGCCGAGCAGACTGCCGAGGAAGATGAAGACGGTCATGCGCGTGGCCCGTGGGGTACGTCACCAGGACGGGGGTGCGCAGGCTGCGCGTCGTTGCGCACCAGCTCGGCCTGCAGGGTCTCGAGTTCGGCCTGCTCTTCCGACTCCTTGATCCTCACGAGCTCGCCCTCCGAGAGGTGGCCCGTCAGCAGGCGCGCGAGCTGCAACAGCAGCAGGATGCCGGCGCAGACCGAGAAGATCACGCCCGAGGCATAGAAGACCGCCATCGGTGTACCGGTCACGGGCGCTGCCACGTCGAGGTTGATGCGGGCCTGCTGCCAGCTGCCGTCGAGGAACAGCCAGGTCACGTACAGCATGAGCAGGTGGCCCAGCAACAGGCAGGCCTTCTTGCCGGCCACCGGAAGTCGCGACACCAGCATGTCGGTGCCGAGGTGCCCACCTTCCTTGAGCGCCACCACCGCGCCCATGAAGCACAGCCACACGAAGAGCCAGCGCGAGACTTCCTCGCTGACGGCGATGCCCGAGTTGAAGGCGTATCGCAGCACGACGTTGCCGAACACGAGCACGACCATTACTGCGAGTGCCGCTGCGATCAGCAGGTCCAAGGCGCGGCAGAACCGATCGATGGTGCTGTCGATCATGGCGCCGTCCCGAGGTGCAGGGCGGCCATCACAACCGGCCCCCCTGCAGCAGGCCGCGAGCGGCCAGGTTGCCGAAGAGCGCGCGCAGGCCGAAGCGCCAGGGCGGCGCGGCCTCGCAGTGCGTCACCCGGTTCTGCAAGCCGCCCAGCCAGTGGCTGTGGATGGTGACCACGTCGCCCAACTTGTGGGTGAAGCCGCCGCCCGGCTCATCGCGGTCTTCAGTGGGCGCGAACAGCGTGCCCAGGAACAGCATGAAGCCGTCGGGGTACTGGTGGCAGGCCGTCGTCTGCGCCACCAGGTCGACCGGGTCACGGCTGATGCTGGCCATGGTGTTGATGCCGCGCAGCGTGAAGCCGTCATCACCCACGACATGCAGGTGGACGGTCTCGCGGCGCAACTGGTCCAGGCCGAAGCTGTCGTCGAACAATCGGATGAACGGGCCGATGGCACAGGACGCGTTGTTGTCCTTGGCCTTGCCGAGCAGCAGCGCGCTGCGGCCCTCGATGTCGCGCAGGTTGACATCGTTGCCAAGCGCGGCCCCGGCGATGCCGCCGCGGCCGTTGACGGCCAGCACCACCTCCGGCTCCGGGTTGTTCCATCGCGAATCGGCGCGGATGCCGATGTCCTGGCCGTGTCCCACCGCCGCGAGCACCGGGGCCTTGGTAAAGACCTCGGCATCGGGCCCGATGCCGACTTCCAGGTACTGCGACCACAGCTTCTTCTGCTGCAGGAGTTGCTTCAGCGCCTGCGCCTGCGGCGAGCCGGGGCGGATGTCGGCCAGGCTGGTGCCGATCAGCGCCAACACCTGGCTGCGCAGGCCCTGTGCACGGCTGGGGTCGCCACCCGCCTGCTCCTCGATCACGCGCTCGATCATGCTCGAGGCGAAGGTCACGCCAGCGGCCTTGATCACCTGCAGGTCGCACGGCGCCAACAGCCAGGGTGCCGAGTCGTCCCGGCGAGCGGAACCGCTGTTGTCGAGCAACCCCTCGACGCTGCAGAGCAACTCCCCGGGCACCGACCGAACGGCTTGCGCCGGCTGGGCCGTGTCGAGCAGCGTGCTCATGGTGGGGAAGTGCCGGCTCAGGTCGAAGACACCCTCCGGCCGCAGCACCACCACGGACGGGCCGGCCGGCGCGCCCGCGCGCCAGACACGCCCTACCAACGTGCCGGCCAGGCCGTCCTGTGGCAGCACGGTGTGCATGCCATCGGCGCGCACCGGCAGCGCCGTTGTCGTTGAACTCATTCTGGTTTCCTCGGCGTTGGCCGTGGTCGTGGTCGCGAGAGAGAAGCGTGGATGGAGGGTGGCTGCGCCGCCCCCACGAGGAACGGGCTACTTCGCGGCAGTCGTGCCGCCGCGCACCTTGGCCAGCTCACCGTTCAGCTCGGCCGTCGTATCCTCGCCGAACTCCTTGCTGAACTTGGCCAGCACGGGCTGCAGCTTGGCCTGCATCTTCGCGTGTTCAGTCGGCGGCAGCTCGGTGACCTGCATGCCGGCCTTCTTGAGGTCGGCCAAGGCCGTCTCGGAAAATGCGCGGATGGTCTTGCGCTCATACAACGTGGCGTCTCGGGCCGCGTCCTGAACGATCTTGCGTTCGTCGGCCGAGAGGCCGTCCCAGGTTTTCTTGGACAACAGCAGCACCCAGGCGCTGTACATGTGGCGCGACAGCACCATGTGCTTCTGCACCTCGTAGAACTTGCTGGCGAGGATGGTCGCTGCCGGGTTCTCCTGCCCATCCACCGCCGCCTGCTCCATCGCGGTGTACAGCTCCGTGAAGGGCATGGGGGTTGCATTGGCACCCAAGGTGTTGAAGGTGTCCAGGAACAGCGGGCTCTGGATGACGCGCAGCTTCAGGCCAGCGAGGTCCTCCGCGCGCAGCACCGGGCGGCGCGAGTTGGTGACGTGCCGGAAGCCGTTCTCCCAGAAGCCCAGACCAATCAGTCCCTTGTCCGGCAACGTGGCCAGCAGCTTCTGGCCGAAGGGTCCGTCCAGCACCGCATCGGCCTCCTTCTCATTGTTGAATGTCAAGGGCAGGTTCAGCACGCCGAAGGGCTTGATCAGCGACACCAGCGTGGAACTGTCGGGGATGGTCATCTCGAGCGTGCCGCCCCGCAGCGCGGACGTCATGCTGATGTCGTTGCCCAGCGAGCCACTGGTGAAGACCCTCGCCGTCATCTTGCCGCCGCTCTTGGCCGCCAGCTGGTCCGCGAAGTACTTGAGCGCCTTTGCCTGGGGGTGGTCTTCGCTCAGGCCGGTACCAACCTTGAACACGTGGTCCTTGACCTGTGCCGAAGCGGGGCCCGCCAGAGTGGCCAGCAATGCTGCGGCCACGCAAAGTGATTGCATTTTCATGATGTCTCCGAAAGGTTGTACGTCAGGCGCGCCCACCCTGCTGTGACGCGCCGGCCCTCTGTCGGGCGGTTCTTGATGGGGCTGAAGGCTAGGAGAGTCCCCGTTCACGGTCCACTGACTTTTTCGCTAGCATCCATTCCAAATGCTGATGAGTTCGGACAAGCCTTCTGGGAAACCCTTGGCGCTGGCGCAGGTCTCGCGACTGCGTTTCAGGCACCTGCAGTTCCTCGACATCCTCGGAAAGACGCGAAATCTGCGCCTGACGGCCGAGCAGATGCACATCACCCAGCCGGCCGCGACCAAGGTGTTGGTGGACATCGAGGAGATGCTGGAGTCGCGCCTGTTCGATCGCCTGCCGCGCGGCATGCGGCCGAATGAGCTGGGCCTCTTCACCTTGCGCTATGCGCACGCGGCCCTGGACGGCCATCGCAAGTTCGTCGACGAGTTCAGCACGCTCAAGCAGGGTGGCCATGGCCACTTGTCGATCGGCGCCATCTCGGGTTCGGCCGCACACCTGCTGATTGCCGCGGTTGCCGAGCTTCAGCGCCTGAGGCCGCTGCTCGTCGTGAAGGTGCTCGAGCAGAGCAGCGACCAGCTGATCATCTGGCTCGCCGAACGCAAGATCGACATCATGATCGGCCGCTTCACCGACGAGTCGCAGCGCGCCCAGTTCCAGTACGAGAAGCTCTCCGACGAGGGCCTGCAGATCACGGCGGGTGTGCACCACCCGCTGCGCGGAAACCACGCACCTGGGTGGGTGGAACTGTCGCACTGGCCCTGGATCCTCTATCCGATGTCTACGGCGCTGCGCAGGGTGTCGGATGACATCTTCAGCAGCACCGGCCTGTCGCTCACCTCCGGGATCGTGGAAACCCCGTCATTCCTGTTCGCGCTGGAGCTCCTGCAGAGCACGAACATGCTGTCGCTGCAGCCCGCAGCGCTTGTCGACAAGTACGTGCGGCGTGGGCTTCTTACGCGCATCGCCTCAGAGCTTCCAGACCGCATGCCCGACTTCGGGATGATCACACTGCAAGGTGAGCAGCCCAGCACCTCAGTGCAGGCCTTCATGTACGTCATCCGCACCCTCGCAGGCCAGGCTGCAGACAGCGTGTAGGGCGCGGTCTCGAGGTCCGGGCGCGATCTCAGGCCACGCGGTCGCGCGTCTCCTCGCCGTTCACCAGTCGCTCGATGCCCAGCGGGTTCTCGTTCTTCAATGCATTCGGCAGCAGCGCATCCGCCATCATTTGGTGACCATCCGCCAGAGGCCGTCGTCGGTGGCGCCCATAAGCAGCAGGCTGTGTCCGGCGTCGTACGTCATGCTGGCAATGCGTTTGGGGTTGCAGGTGCAGGTGCAGGTGCAGGTGCAGGTGGGGTACTTCATTGCAACACTCCTTCTGCCTGAGCAGTGGTTAGTGTGTTGCCTCGACCGGCTGAATCCGCCACGCAAAACTGGCCTTCACACCAGGTGCCACTCTGGCACCGATGTTAAGGACCGTGGGGCGCGATTACTTCTTCATCTCGTCCTTGGCCATGTCGTCTTTCTTCATGCCGTCCTTGGCCATCGCGTCCTTCTTCATCGCGTCTTGCGCCAACGCGCTCCCTCCGGCAGCGAACATGCAAGCGGAAAGGGCGGTGGCGATGATCTTGTTCATAACGATTCCTCGATGTGGTTGAAGTGAAAGAGTGGCAGTCCGCCAGTTGATCAGGGCACCTGAGCCAGACGGACTCAGCTGCCTCCGAACCAGTTGTATCCCTGGTCTTCCCAGTAGCCCCCGGGATAGGTGTTGGTGACGAAGATGGACCGGATGTGCTTCGGGTTCTTGTATCCGAGCTTGGTCGGAATGCGCAGCTTCAGTGGGTACCCGTTGCGCGGCAGCAGAGTGGTGCCGTTGCAGGCCAGCGCCAGGTTGGTCTGCGGATGCAAGGCGGTGGGCATGTCGACGCTCGTGTAGTAGTCATCCGCGCACTTGAAGCCTACGTACCTCGCGCTCAGGTCGGCACCCACGCGCCTCAGAAAATGCGCGAACGGCACACCGCTCCACTGACCGATCGCACTCCATCCTTCGACGCAGATATGTCGAGTCACGTGTGCTTCTTGCGGCATCGCGTGCAGATCGGCGAGGCTCCAGGTTCGCTTGTCGGCGACCAGCCCGGTCACCTCCAGCCGCCAGTCGTCGCCATCGACTTCACGGATCTCGTCTTCGCCGTAGTAGGCGTTGAACGGGAACGGCTGGACGATCGTCGAGTGGGAATAGGTCGGAGCCAGTTGGCTCGGATCGAACAAGGCGCCCTGTACACGATCGTTGAAGCGCGAGATGCCTTGCAGGGCCTTCTCGATGCTGTTGCCGTCGGTGAGGCTGCAGCCGCTGAGCATCGCGACACCCCCCAAGGTCAGGGAGCGCTGCAGGAACAGACGCCGTGCAGGCTGTTCCATGCGGCGCGAAAGGAGCGTCGCTGCCTCTTTGACGACGGCGTCGCCGTCGACTCTGCTGACGATCGATCGTTTTGTCGGCTTCATGGGTCTGACCTTCAACGGCCGCGAATCATCGCGAGAAGCGTGCGTGGCACAAGCGCCACCATCGTGATATGGAGGGCGACGAACGCAACCAGCGCGGCCATGGAGAAAAAGTGCACTCGACGCGCGCTTTCGTAGCCGCCCATCAGTTCGCGAAGCAGGTGGAACTGCACCGACTTCCACAAGACCAGCCCCGACATCACGAGCAGGGCGACGTCCAGCCACACGCCCAGGTATGCAATGCGCTGCAAGGTGTTGTAGCGGTGCGGGTCCGAGTGAGAGAGACGGCCTCGCAGCGCTTGCGTCAAGTCGTGCCACATCTGTGCCGGCACGATCGGAAAGAACTTCGTCTTGAGCCGGCCCGTAGCCACGTTCAGCAGGAGATAGACGAGGCCGTTCAGCACCAGCAGCCACATGCCGGCGAAATGCCATTGCAAGGCGCCGCCGAGCCAGCCACCGATCGTGAGTTCGGAAGGAAAGCGAAACTCAAAGAAGGGCGCAGCGTTGTAGACGCGCCAGCCGCTGGTCACCATGATCAGCGCGGCGATGAGGTTCAACCAGTGGGCGGCACGCAGCCAGGCCGGGTGCACCTGCACGATCCGCAGGCCGACGCCGGAAACTTCGACTGTTGGGCCTTCGGTTGGTGGTTCGTAAGTGTGGAACAACATTTCATTTCCTTGCCGCGAGCGGCCGCGCAACACGCTACTTCCCGCCGGGTCGTCCCCGACCGGAACACCCTTCACACAGCGTTCGCGACCATCGTGCGAGACAGCCTCGGTCGACCTCCACGCCTGTCCGATGGCGACGAGGATGGTTCGAAGCGTCGGCGCAGCGCAGCGTTGGCTGCGCCATTCGATGGTCTAGTGTGGTGCGCTTGAATTAAATGAACCTATTTAGCGACACGATCGAGAGCTGCCTTGGCGCGGGTGACCTTGGCGAGGATGTCTGTGGCGCTGGCGGTCCAGATGAAGGGTTTGGGATCGGCGTTGTGATGCTCGATGTAGAGATCAATGGCCTTGCAATGGCATTTCGCC